>CAZDYN010000291.1:0-3159 GCA_964509635.1 uncultured Nitrosomonas sp.
CCAGCGACAACGATAAAGCTGGGCGATGGTCAGCGCAGGCAAGTCGAAGTTGTTGCAAACCGATCAGAGCGGCACCGGAGGAATGGCTGATGTGATTCTCAAAAACAGTTTGGTGGATCACTATGGCTTGGGCGGCATTAATTGCATTGGACAGAACACCGCATGCATCGTGACCGGCAACACGATCCGGGGAGAAGGGCCGGTGAGCGATTCACTGCAAGCCGGGGTAATCATTCGCGCCGAAGCGCAAGGCGACATCTTTGGGAATGTAATCACCGATCATTTTTTCCTTGGCGCACGTGGCGCACCGGAATCCGCAGCCGGTATCTTTCTATTCTTTGCTGATCCAGATTCCAATCCGCATGTGCAACAGGATAATATCTTTGCCAATAACCAGCTTAACGTTCAACGGTTAGGCACAGCCGCTGCATTCGATTGACTTTTAACGGGGGGACATCATGAAAAATATCAAGAAACGATTTGCTGTTTTTGTTGGTGGAATTCTAGCCGCATTCCTTTTGCCACTTGAAGTAGCGCTTGCAGCTCCATCCAATGAGATGGGGTGTATTTTGAGGCAACCGGGGTCGATGAAGTTTGTGAGAGGTGATCTTCTCGATAAGAAAGCAACCGGAGAAGCTGCTGTGAATGCCCATCACACACTGGGAACCAAGGTTATTGATCCATGCCTGACGGGAAAGGCACGAAATATCCCTGCAACGGTTTATGCCAAGCTGGCCGAAAAATATCCTGAAAAATTTCAACCGCTAGAAACCAACGATCAAAGTATCTCTCTACAAGAAACTATAAGTACGGCGCCGCATGTTGCACCTGAATATCGCTATATTGGAATCAATGAGGCATTATCATTATTACCGGAGACTGCTTTTTCAGGTGCTGCTATTACCAACGATAGTCGTATTTATGGCACATTTTTTACCAATTCCTCTGATGAAGAACCATTCGGATCCTCTTTTGCCGCCATATTTGAGCACGAAACAGTCACAGTTTTTCAGGAATCGAAAGGGATCATCATTGCCACAGCTAGCCAGAATGGAATGTTTGGTGGATTGGTGATTACTGATTTAGAGAACTTCTTTGCTCAAGCTGCACTTTTTCATGGAAACAAATTACAGTTGATTCCGCAGCTTCCCGGGGAATTTTACAGTGAAGTAGTGCTGGTCAATGACTCTGGCGTAGCGATAGTTTTTTCTGTTGATGAAAGCTTTAATGGAAAACTTGTGCTTTATAATTACAACAATGGCAAGATGGCCCCACTGGATTTTGGACCAGATATTCCATTCGCTTCTGATCTTACTATGAACAACCAGGGAATTATTGCCGGAATCACGTTCATTGACGGCCTTGGCTCTCGTTCCTAAACCGGGTACCCGAATAAATCTGAAAGAACTGATAACGGGTGTGCCCCCCGGTCTTGGGTTAGCAATCCGGGGTATAAACAACTTTGGTAACATGTTTGGCTTTGCCGCCGATCGCTTTCAGATACACGATTACTTTCTTTTGGAACGTATAAATGACGAAGGAAAATAATTTTTCAGCCGGAGGCCAGAGAATTGTAAAAGGGCAGGCAGTACAGATTAAAATGAAGCACTGCCTGTTTTTCATTGCAGGAAGCTCAATTATTTGATTTCTCTTCGGTTGCGTCGAGTCAATCCTTTTTCTTCCGCTGTCCGTAATGCTTCATACCTGCAATGCACGACTATCAATGCAAGAGTTCGTTGAAACTGGGTGCGAATGGTTGCAGGGGTGCTGCGAGAGTCTTGGTATTGGTTGTTTTTCTTTCCAGGCATGTTTCTAGCAATGTATATAGCGCTGGCGCAAGCCGCTTTTTTGACCGCTCTCTCTTGCAGCTTATTCATAAGAATCCCTTTTTTTTAAGAAAGTTATGAAAAAATCGCGCTGAAAGTGGAACGATGGTGACTAATGCAGACCATATATCACGGAATTAAATTCAACGCAACGGGACTTTTTTGAGTTTGCTGCTGTGTTTTATGGATTCAGAACAACAAAGAAGCCTTTTTAACTGGCAATGACTTGTATGTCTGGTTCAATGGTTTTTAACATGTTTTCAATTCCCCTCAGAGTGCCTGATATGGAACTGGGGCAAGTGCCGCACGCACCTTGATAATGAATGCGCAGAATGTTGCCTTCAAGCCCCAGAATATGCAAATCACCACCATCATGTTGCAGATAGGGACGTACTTCTTCATCCAGTAAGATGTTAATTTTTTCTAAACGCAATTGATCGTCGGGACTTAAATTAGCCAATACGGTATTAGCAGCCGATACTGTTTCGGCGGATTGCGCAGTGGCGGCAGGGGCGGCGCGAATCGGATCGGCAATTTCGCGAGCTAGATCCTGCCAGTTGGCTTCCCCGTCTTGAGTGATGGTAATCCAATGATCAATATAAAAAACATTCGTGACATGATCAATATCGAATAATGCGGAAGCCAGCGGATCATCCTTGGCAGCTTCAGCATTGTCGTACGATCGTGCTATTCCCCACGTTAAAGGTTCTTTGAGGATAAACTTCAGAGCATTCTTATTCGGCGTACCTTCAATATCAGCAATTTTTGGCATTTTGGTTTTTAGTAATATTGAATTATGTAATTAATATTCAGTATGCTATTGAATTAAATCAACCTATCTGCGGATTTAATCTTGAGTGCTATTTTGTCAACTCAGGAGTTACTCGATACCGCCTGCTGTGCCGGATCATTGGATTCGGTTGATGCACTGGCGAGTGAATTGAGTGCCGCATGTAAAGTGTGCCACGGCAAGATCGCACATTTAACACGTGTCGGCAGGTCGCGTATACCAGAGAAAACCGTTAACCGGCCCAAGTGATGCGGCTGATTGATATCCAGCTTTCCAGTAGCTAATTCTCGAAATTCATGAATCAGTGTTTCTGCATCCGAACGGGATTTTCCTTTGACTACCGCAGTCATCATCGAGGCGGATGCTTTGCAGATTGCGCAGGATTCACCCTGGAATGCGATGTTGTTGATCCGGTCATTTTCATCCAGTTGCAGCGTAATATCCAGACGATCGCCGCATAATGGGTTGTGTCCTACGGCATGGTGGCTGGCGTGATCCAGTTTGCCGTAATTACGCGGCTTTCTGTTGTGGTCGAGAATGACC
>CAZDYN010000292.1:0-3143 GCA_964509635.1 uncultured Nitrosomonas sp.
GTTGTTTTGCATGGCGGCATTCTCGGCCGGCAGACCGAAGGCATCCCAGCCCATCGGTTGCAATACGTTGTAGCCCTGCATGCGGCGGTAACGCGATAGCACGTCACCGATGGTGTAATTGCGCACGTGCCCCATGTGCAGCTTGCCGGAAGGGTAGGGAAACATCGACAGGCAGTAGTATTTCGGTTTACCGGGAATCTCGACAGCTTTGAATGCGGCGGTTTGTTCCCAATATTGCTGTGCGTTTTTTTCGATGCCCTGAGGGTGATATTTTTCTTGCATGGAGTTTTGCAGGTAACTTTTAAATAACGGATTATACCGTGAAGTATTTGCGATGATTGAGTCTATTGCTGGACAAATTCCAGCCCATGCTGACTTGAATGGGATTGGCTTCTTCCGGAAAGCGCCTTGGATAACTTTGTCTGTCTGCGGTCACTGCATGGCGGAAACAAAGCGCTGCCGCAAACCTGCTTCAAAACGAGCGGATTTTTAATCTGTCATTGCAAGATGATTTAAGGAATGTCGCGGATTATTTTGATCAAAAGTGGCAGTCCTGAGCCAGCCGGTTTAATCCAGGCGAAAACCGATTTTTAGTTTTACCTGGTAATGTGCAACTTTGCCATTAACAATATGACCGCGGGTTTCCAACACTTCAAACCAATCCAGGTTATGCAGGGTCTCGCCGGCTTTGGCAATCGCTTGCTGAATGGCGTCGTCACTGCTTTTGCCTGATGAGCCGACAATCTCGATTATTTTATATACGTGGTCGCCCATTTTGGAATTCCTCTTTATGTTGTTGAAAGAAGCGTTATATCATACTTCACGATGTTTATAACACTATAAACCCTTTTTGTTGCAGGGATTCGGGTTTATTCTTCTGATTCATGCGCATGGAGCGCTGTCAGTATCATATATGCATATAGGGCGATGCAACGAAACCTCAGTGATTCATTTAAATGGAACCGTTCACTATGAAAACCAGATTGATATTTGTCTTGTTGATGATCCTTTGTCTAACCGCGTGCGCGACGACGCCAACGGGAAGAAGCCAGTTGGCTTTTATGCCTGATCATGAGGTCGATGCGATGGGGTTGCAGGCCTTCGCGGACTTGAAGAACGAAAAAGTAATCAGTCAGAATGTTCGTGAGAGCCAGTTTGTACGCTGCATTGCCGATGCCATTACGCAGCAGGTGGGCGGTAACTGGGAAGTGGTTGTGTTCGAGGATAAAACACTGAATGCTTTTGCTTTGCCGGGTAACAAGATCGGTGTGCATACCGGATTGGTCGATCTGGTGGATAATCAGGATCAGCTTGCTTCCGTGATTGGCCATGAAATCGGCCATGTACTGGCACGGCACAGCAATGAGCGGATATCGCAGAAACTGGGCGCGCAATTGGGTATTTCACTGATTGCGGCAGTGGCGGCGCCAAGCACGCCCGTGGGGCAAACCGCGCTCAGTCTGCTCGGAATCGGCACGCAATACGGTTTGATTATGCCGTTCAGCCGTTTGCATGAAAGCGAAGCGGATGCTATCGGTATCGAGTTAATGGCGGAAGCCGGATTCAATCCTGCCGGGAGCATTACATTATGGCAAAAGATGGCGCAAGTCAGCCAGGGGCCGCAGCCGGTCGAGTTCTTGTCGACTCACCCATCCCATGCAACGCGTATTGATGATTTGCGCGCCCGCTTGCCCAAGGCTGCCGCATTGATGCAACAAGCGCATGCGGCTGGCAGGAATCCAAATTGCAGCAAATAGAACCGGATACCGAATCGATTGGAATAACCCGAATTTGTCCTTCTGAATGACGGCTATGCAGGTTCCGGTTCGCTTGCCGGAAAATCCAGCTCCACTTTTGCGCCATCCGGGTCATGGCAGAATAACTGCCAGATTTCCAACCCTTTCAAGCGGTGCAATTGATACTGAATGCCATGCTGCTTCAACGTATCAACCACAGCCTGTAAATTCGCAGCGGTAAACGCCATGTGATCAATCACGCCGGCTGCCTCCGCTGGTATCGGCCTGCCCGCCATGATATGCAATATCGCCTGATTTCCGGCATAGAGCCATGCACCCGGGAAAGCAAAAGGCGGGCGATAGCCTTCCGTGAGTCCCAGGATATCGATATAAAAAGCTTTGCTTCTTTCCAAATCTTTGCTCAGCACGGTGAAGTGATTCATACCCTCGATCGTCATTTTGCCTGCCTCACGTAAAAATGAGATTTATAGCATGAATTTCCGCTGAAATATGGAAGAGATCAAGTTGAATTTATTTGCTTTAACTTTCAACAGTTAACTCAGATCAATATCAAATATCACCTCCGCTTTGATGCATAACTGTATGAAATTATGGGTTATTCTATATATCCTGGGTGTGTCCTGTGCTCTTAACATTATGATTTATAGTTTATTTTATATTGATGTGCGAGGATCTGTCATGCAAGTATTCGGCATGATTTCCTATTAAACATTAGGAATAATCTGGCAAAATTTATTAGGCAGCCTTCCGTAAGTGTTTGCTTGACTTCGTATTGCAATCTTAACCCGGATATTTCATAAATTCACGTGTCCTCGCTTGTCTTTTAATTATAGAGTCGGCCATTAAACAGTTCGATTTTTCATAGCAGAGAAGGCCGGAATACGAAGATTCTAATAAATCTTTTTAATGGCCGGATCAATAATAAGAAAGATTTTGTTCGGTTGGGTGTATGAATCACTACACCACGCCTTCTCAAAACTTCCCTATTAATCAAAATTCTGCGTGATCGTCACGTGAATTTATGAAATATTCGGGTTAAAAGAACAGAAACAGCCGTATTGGCGTGATAAAACCTTAAGGAGGTACTAATGTTTAATAATATGACGATTAAATCACGATTAGCAGCGGTAATTAGCCTGCTGTCGATATTGTTGATTGGTGTGGGCAGTTTGGGTGTGTACGGTTTGAATCAAACGAATGATTCTTTCAAGGGAGTCTATGAAGACCGGGCCGCTCCACTGGGGGATTTAGGATTGGTGTTGGACCGTATGCAACGCACGCGGTTGAATGCTACGATGTCCGCCTACGGCAGAAGTGCGGAAATTGTGAAAGAACGGCAAGCGCTCAATGAGCAGCGTGATGCGGAGATTAACAGCACGTGGCAAA
>CAZDYN010000293.1:0-3129 GCA_964509635.1 uncultured Nitrosomonas sp.
TATTAATCAAAATCCTGTGTGATCATCACGCGAATTTATGAAATATTCGGGTTAACCGGAGTACGCCGAGGGGCGAAGTGAATCCATAATTTTGTGAATTCACCGGAATTCTAGCCTTTTTGTGCCTTTCCGGAGGAGTTTTTGCTACTGCGGCAACGGCTGAGTATGTTTTTGAAAGGCTTCGGAGCAAAAGGCATTCGGTAGATTAATCGATAACATCAGGATTATATTTGGTTTAATGAATATGCGGCAACAGAAAATGCTTTGTAGATAAGGGAAAATATGCTATTTATTACAGGATATGCAAAAAGGATTAAGGTATTAGAATGTGCGGCAGGAAAAATAATAATGCTTTTGTATTGCAGCAGATGAATAGGAAGGATGCTTGCTTAGCTTGCAAGGTTATGAAAAGTGACGTGTATAACGATAGCCGGAAGATATGGAAAAGTGATCAACAATAAAAAAGAAAGCATCAATGGGTGTTTGTTGTTGCGTCCGGAATGGGAAAAGGCGCCAGCCCGGAGCAGGATAGCTTCATGCCAGTCACGTGGTTTCCTTATTTTGACCAACATTCGGAGAGGATAAATTTATGTTTATGTTAAAACGCTCCTTAACCAAAGGGTTTCTGATGCTTGCCATGCTATCGCCGCTTTTCCTGGTAAGCCCGGCGCAGGCTAATCCGCGCTATTCCTCTATCGTAATTGATGCCGACACCGGTGCAGTGCTGCACGAATCCAACGCCGATGCCAGCCGTTATCCGGCTTCCTTGACCAAAATGATGACGCTGTATCTATTGTTTGAGGCGATGGAGCAACGCAAGGTGACGCTGGATACCCCTATGAAGGTGTCGGCGCATGCGGCAGCGATGCCGCAAACTAATATAGGCTTGCGCACGGGAGACAGTATCAAGGTGCGGGAAGCGATTCCGGCACTGGTTGTGCGTTCCGCTAATGATGTCGCTGCTGTGGTGGCCGAAGCGCTGGGCAGCAGTGAAGCCAATTTTGGCCGCATGATGACCGATAAAGCGCATAAACTGGGTATGCGCTCCACCACCTTCCGTAATGCTTCCGGACTGCCTAACGGCGAGCAGAAAACGACGGCTCGCGATATGGTGACCCTATCGACACGGCTGATGAAGGACTTTCCTAAATACTATCATTATTTTTCCACGCAATCGTTCAGTTACAAGGGTACTACCTATAACAGCCACAACCGCATGGTACGGAATACCCAGGGGGTGGATGGACTGAAAACCGGTTTTATCCGGGCTTCCGGGTTTAATGTGGCGACATCCGCCAGGCGTGGCAACCGCCGCGTGGTCGCGGTAGTGATGGGCGGGCATACGGCGGCGGCGCGTGATCAGCACATGGCGCAGTTACTTGATCGCAGTTTTAATCCAGGAAGCAGCCGCGCAATCCAAGTGGCAAGCAATGGCAATAATACCCGTGCGGTACCGGCGGCAGCTTTAAAGGTAAGTGTCCCGGCTCCTGCGCCTAAACCCTACCCAGTGCAGCAAAGGGCGCCTGAACCCGCCGTGACGCCGGCGATTGATCAACCGGTAGCGAGCGTCCAGCCTGCGCAACCACGGCCGCAAACGCAAAAGGCTGCGATGCGGGCAAATGACGGCTGGGCTGTGCAGATCGGTTCTTATCATGAACCTGACCGGGCTCATGCGCACGCTCAAGCTGCTGCCCGCTGGATACCGGGCCAAGTGGCGGTAACCGAAGTGGAAATCAGTAACCGCAAACTGTATCGGGCCAGACTGGTGGGATTGCAGGAAAGCCAAGCGCGTAGCGCTTGCCAAAGCCTGGCCCGGCAAGGGGTCGGATGTCTGGTGGTGCGGTCATAGGATAATCTAACCGGCTGCTTGCAATCGAGGTACTGGATGCGGCAAGCTTAAATTCTCCGGTCAGCTTTACGGCTGCGGGCGCCAGGGCGCGATGTCGCGCTCGGTAACCAGCCGGTGCTTGCTGATGCTGGCATCATCGAAATCGGCCTGTTCATAGGCGTTGATCCGGTAAACACCGGATGCCACATGAAGCTTGATGTGGCCGTCCGCAACCGCGACAAGATTGCTGCCATCTTTCTGTCTCTGAATACTGAAGCGGGTTCCAAAGTCCTTAATGGTGGCATTGCCGACTTTAATTTCAAGCTGGCTGGCCGCATCTTTCTTGATGTCAAAATAGACATTTCCCTTGAATAATTCAACGTGCAATGGTTGACCTTCCTTCACAGCCACAGAACTGTGAGTATCCAGCGCCATGTCGATACCGGCAGCTATCGGAGCGGCCAGTTGTTCTTCCGATTTTGTTTCATAAAACCGCACGCTATGCGGTTTGCCGAAATACCAGGTCATCAGACCCAGCATCACGCAAACGCCCATGATCGCGCAATGCACCAAGAAACGCCGCCAGCTGAAAACAAAAACAAAAGGCTCTATAACGGGTGGTTTAGGTTCTTGCATTTGAGTTTGGAAAATTTAACGATGGAATCGCAAATTATATACTGATAATAGTAATTTTTTTAACCTGAAATTGAGTAATTATTCTCTATAAACCCTCATGGTTATTGGATCCTGGATTACCAATCGTTGCTGTTGAATGCAATCCATGCTGCGGCATAAATGATTCGCAAGCGCTGAAAAAAGTTATATAAAGAAGACCGGACCGTGTGTCATCTTCAGTTGATCATGCCGTGACCCTTATGTTCTAATGTGTATCTCTTTAAATGGATATATACATTTATCCGCTATGAGAACCAATATTGTTATAGATGATGATTTGCTGGATGACGCCATTAAGCTGACTGGCGCGAAAACTAAAAAGGAATCGGTTGAGCTTGGACTCAGAACACTGATCGCATTGAAGAAACAGGAGAATATCAGGAAATTCCGCGGTAAGCTCCACTGGACAGATGATCTGGATCAATTAAGAGCAGATCGATGATTCTGATCGATTCCAGCGTGTGGATTGCATACTTCAATGGAGTCATCAGCCCGGAAACAGACCGGCTGGATTCCCTTCTCGGCGTCGTGCCGGTTGGCACCGGCGACATCATGTTAACCGAAGTACTGCAAGGATTCCGGCATGACAGCGACTTTGCTGTTGCCAAGGACCTGCTTTCATCCAT
>CAZDYN010000294.1:0-3113 GCA_964509635.1 uncultured Nitrosomonas sp.
GAATCCGGTCAAATTGGTAGCATGCTCAATCAGTAATTGCATGTCAATGAGACAAGTGGTATTGGCCAGCTTTAACTCATTCATGCGTTCAATCAATAGCGAACCCAATGCATCATCTCCTCGTCCGGGGTTTCCGTATCCGAATAACAATAATTTAAACATACATTAAGTATCAGTGATTTTGCCGGATAAGATGATTAGTTTCTTGTAGCGAATGGATACTGAATTATCCAAGCACTATTGGCTTATTGGTCAGTTCGTTTTTTCCACCCTTGGGCTCAAAAGGAAAATGTTTCTGCAAAATAACGCCGATTGCATGAATTCCTTCAATAACACCCGCTTCAAATCGTTGCTGGCGGAATGATGATTCCATAATCCGGCAAATATTTTCCCATTCTTCACTGGAAACTTTGGTATGGATGCCGCGATCCGCAACGATTTCCACATCCCGGTCGGCCAGTAACAAATAAATCAGCACACCGTTATTTTGTCCGGTATCCCAGATCCGCAATTGCGAAAATATTTCGATTGATCGTTCCCGGGCGGTTTGGTTTTTCAGAAGTGGAACAGTATTGAGCGCTGCTTCTACTGCAAAACAAATTTGTCCGCCATGATTCAATTCCGATTGCTCGATTGCCTGTTCAATAGCTGCCAGGGAAATAGCCGGAAATAAGCGTCGCATGACCCATTGTCCGGTTATAAGATGACGCAGAATACGAGTAAAATTCATCTACCATCTCCCCGAAGCGCCACCGCCGCCGAAACCGCCTCCGCCACCGCCAAAACCGCTATTGCCAAAGCCGCCACTGCGGTAATTATGATTGGACCAATTGCCACGTCCGCCGCGGTAAATCCCCGTACCGGCATGCAGAAAGAGATTCAGCAAGAATGCAATCGCGGCGATCAATATGGCAGTCGCCGCGGAAAATAAAAACCAGCCGACGAATCCCGCACCGATGCCGATCACCGTTGCGCCAGCAAGGCGCCCGAGAAATACTTGCAAAGTTCTTCCAAGCACGATGGAACCGATCAGGATGGAAATCAGACTATCAAACGAAATGCTCGTGCCGGCGGAGCCGCTATTACGTGCAGTTCGGGGAACTGGAAGCGGTTCGCCTTTAATCACGCCTAGAATTGCTTCGATCCCGGCATCAATACCCTCCGCGAAGTGTCCTTGTTTAAAGCGTGGTGTGATAATTTCCGCGATAATGCGTTTTGCCATGGCATCAGGTAGCGCGCCTTCCAGACCATAACCGACCTCGATACGTAATGACCGGTCATTTTTGGCAATGAGCAACAGCACACCGTCATCAATGTTTTTACGTCCCAATTTCCACGCTTCAACGACGCGCATAGAATATTGCTCAGTGGTCTCGGGTTGCGTAGTGGGCACGATTAATACCGCAACTTGGCTACCTTTGGCTTTCTCAAACGCCGCCAATTTTTGTTCCAAATACGCAACTTCCTGATTGGAAAGTGTGGCCGTCAAATCAGAAACATGAGATCTGAGTGACGGGATCGCCTCATCGGCTATCGAGATTGCAGTCATCAGAGACAAAACAATCAGTAGTAAAGCTTTCAGCCGGATCCGATTAATTTTCATGAGTATCATGTCAATTTATTTCGTTATCGCAGCAGGCATATTAAAATCAACCGCAGGAGCGGATGAAATTTCCTGTTCATTTTCCACAGTAAAACCGGGCTTGATTTGAAAGCCAAACAGCATAGCAGTAAGATTACTGGGAAAAGAGCGGACTGTAATATTGTATTCCTGCACTGCTTTTATGTAACGGTTGCGAGCCACAGTGATGCGATTCTCGGTGCCCTCCAATTGGGCCTGCAAGTCGCGGAAATTCGCATCGGATTTCAGTTCCGGGTAATTTTCAACAACCACTAACAATCGCGACAGAGCATTCGATAATTCTCCTTGCGCATGCTGGAATTTGGAAAATGCTTGTTCATCATTGATCAACTCGGGTGTGGCTTGAATGCCGCCAACCTTGGAACGGGCATTAGTCACACCTAGCAAGACATCTTTTTCCTGTGCAGCAAAACCTTTGACTGTATTAACCAGATTAGGAATCAAATCAGCGCGGCGTTTATATTGATTCAACACTTCCGCCCAGCTGGCTTTAATTTGTTCGTCAGTGGATTGAAGCGTATTGTAACCGCAACCGCTTAAAACGAAGGGATAGAGGATTATTGCGATCAGTAGCAGATTACGCATGATATTTCTCTCGAAAAAAATTGGAATGTTTCAATAAATACAAATTAGAACTGCATTTACAATAACATCAAAATGTTTTTTGCAATGCAGCAATTTTCCTCGCCGTGGCGTTTTTGTCTGTTACCGGAGATGAAGAATGTGCTTTTTAAAAGCATTTATTTTTATACAAGTTATGTAAAATAAATAGGCTGCGCGCGATAACAAAAAACAAGATTGATTGAATTTTAATTATCAAGTTTCAAAGTATATTGAATAATGGATACCTATTGATAGCTTGAATGCACTACGCGATGTTTATACGGGTTTTTGCGCATAAATTAAGCGAGTTTTTATGATGTTGTACTACAGTGGTTAATTTTATTATTTATTCAAAGGGAGAGATTTTATGAGTATGGAAAGTGAGATGAGAATGAGATTTGGAGGTTTCTGGAACTCCCTCATTTTACTCTTTGTGATTATTGTTTGTCTTCGCTTCTCGAGTCTTGAGTTTGTTGATGAAAACTTAACCAGAAGAGTGTTTTGTGCATTACATTTATTTTTGGGATGCATCGCTGCAGGTGTTTTACTGGGTATATTAAAAATATTTCTGGCTTTTTCCAATCAGACTTATACACGTGCTCCGGCATCGGCTAATTTTACCCTGGGCCTTAAATATGGCATTGTTGCCGGCGGCTTATTGATTCTTATCATCGGTGTGCTGCAACTGAATAATTTCCTGGGGGTATTTCAACCAATGATCAATGGCTTATTGGCAAAATTAACCGCCCTTTTCGTATAAATGAGATCGGGGCTGGTGATACAGACTCATGGCCCCGATTTATCATATGGGCATCTCTAAAAATTCAAAGTTTTAAACAAAACGAGGCGCGAGCAAAAAATGTTGACG
>CAZDYN010000295.1:0-3110 GCA_964509635.1 uncultured Nitrosomonas sp.
TTCCGCGCAAAATAACGCGCCACCTCGCCATAACGCCCGATATGCTCGTTCATACCATGAACCAGCAGCACACAGGCTGGCGCTTTGACGGATTCCGAAGGGAAAAGCGTGCGCAGAATCAGCGGCGCGCTGTCCCCGGGTTGCCGGATATCGCTTTCTTCCCCCCAGCGGGGATAAGGCGCGCTGACAAACTGCTGATGTACACAACCAGACAACATTACCAGCACCAGAAACATGCCTGTCAAGGCCGCTACAAAATGCTTGCGATGTATAGTCATTTAAGACAATGGTCCAATCGCGCCATTAGAGTTCAAAACCAGACTAACCTGACAACATTTTCTGGATTCGTGCGCTTTGATGGAACGAGTAGAGCATGATTGTTGAGCAGGGATTTCACCGAATCTCAGTCAATCCCTGCGCTTTACTGCGCACCCGCCGGCGGGTGCTTGCCAATATAGTCAATAATATCCCCCACACTGCGCAGACTTTTGACTTCCTCGCCGTCAAAACTGACGCCGAAGGTTTCCTCCGCATCGAACAAAAGCTGGACGGTATCCAGCGAATCCAATCCGAGTTCATCGAATTTTGACGCGGCAGTGATCGTGGCAACATCCGGGTTTTCAATTTTTGAGGCGATAAATGCGATAACTTTCGCTTCGAGGTCTGTTGTATCCATGTTTAATAGCACCTGTATTAAAGAGTTATAAAGACAACGCTGGCGTTGTTGCCGCCGAATCCGAATGCGTTGCATAGTCCGGTCCGTGCCTTTTTCTGCACCGCATGGTTGGGCGTGTAATTCAGATCGCACTCCGGATCGGCTTCAATGAGATTGATGGTGGGATGGATCGTGCCGGTATGCAGCGCCAGGATGGTGGCAATGCTGCCGATGGCAGCCGATGCGCCGATGCTGTGCCCGATCATTGACTTGGTGGCGCTGATGGCGATCTCCGCTGCGCGTTCCCCGAAAAGCTGCCTGATGGCCCTGGTTTCAACCGCATCGCCCAGCGGCGTGGAAGTTGCGTGCGCATTGATGTAATCCACTTGATCCGGTGTCATACCGGCATCCTGTATTGCCGCCTGCATCGCCGCTACCTGCCCATCCCTATCCGGCGCGACGATATGCGCCGCGTCGCAGGCGCAGCCGTAACCGGCCAGCCGGGCATAGATTCTGGCGCCGCGCCGCTGCGCGGCTTCCTCTTTTTCCAGGATCAATATGCCCGCGCCTTCACCCATGACGAAGCCGTCACGGCCTTTGGCAAAAGGCCGCGAGGCGCGCGCCGGATCATCATTAAAGCCGGTGGATAACGCATGCAATGCCTCGAAACCCGCCATGGTCAGCGGCAATACACACGCCTCTGCGCCCCCGGCAACGACAGCATCCGCTTTCCCTGTGCGCAACAGATCCAGCCCCATGCCGATGGCATTCGCGCCTGACGAACAGGCCGTGCTACAGGTCAGATTGGCGCCTTTCAAACCGTATTTCGTGGCAATCCAGGCCGCGGCGGAATTGGCCATGATGCGCGGAACGGTAAAGGGCGGCATGGATTTATTCTGAAGCTTGCGCGCCGCGGAAGATTCAAAGGTTGAGAATCCGCCCATGCCGGAGCCCAGGCTCACGGCTAAGCGCCGCGGCTCGTAACCTTCCAGGCTGCCGGCATCTTCCAGCGCGAGGCTGGCCGCGCGCAGCGCCAGTTGTGTGAAACGGTCGGTCTGATCCACCTGCCTGGGGGACAGAAAAGCAGCGGGATCGAATCCGGTCACCTGACCGGCAATACGGGAGTGCTGACCGGAAGCATCGAAACATTGAATACGGCTGATTCCGCTCACGCCACGAACAGCCGCATTCCAGAATTGCTCAATGCCGGTGCCGATCGGCGAGACGATCCCCATTCCAGTAATAACAACGCGCATACAAGATCAAACAGAGGGTTTTTAAGGCAGGATACGGTAAAAATCAGTGTGTTTTTTTGAGCGGCAAATATACTGAAAGCCGGATAGCCTGTCAAACAAGCAGATCCTTATCAAAACATAGAATATATCAATACTTGAAGACCGCCGACCCATCGGGCAACCGGCCGCTCGGCTGCCGGCAATAGATCGCGCGCCCCATTACCGTCTTGCAAGCAAATTGCGGCCGCTGCCGCCAGGTTAACAGCAACTCTTTGTTATTCTCAACGCCCATTTGCCCATCAGCGGACAGCGGAAACTGCTCCAGAATATGCTGATAATAAGCCCGGCGGTTCCAGTAATTCACGTGAATGCCATCCAGGCCAAACCAGCCGGGTTCCTGTTCATGCAACCTGAAATCGCAACGCATTGCCACATCCATCAATCCGGAATGCACCGCTTGCGCCCGGCTTACCGTTTCATTCCTGGGTAACCGGCAAAACGGATAGAAAATATTACGAAAGAATAAGTAACGCCGCTCGGATAATCCTTCAATCGACGCCATCGGCAAATTGGTCACGACAATCTGCGCGGAATGCTTCTGTAACTGCCCGATACACCACTCCACCGCGCGCAGAATCTGCTCCGGCATTGCTCCATACAGAATATCGTTGCCGATATCCGTCAGCACGGCATACGTTGGACACGGTTCCATCGAATCGAGCTGCCGCCACAACCCGCAGGCAGCAATCCCCGGCAACCCGCGCCCCATCATCTGGCTGGCCACCCCATACGCACGCCCGTGCCCGATAGCTGCCAGAATCTCACCCGGCCCGCCGAACCGCTGCTGCATCAGATGGATAACCAGACGTAATGATAACGTCAGATTGCTGGCACCGAGCAGCACAATACGGTTACGCGGGCTGGTCAGTGTATGAAAAACCATGAGTACTATTCAGTTTGTGAATTCATTTAAGGAAACTCTGAATAACTCACATTTGTCATTCCCAACACAGTAAGGAATCTTTAATAATCAATGTAATATATTTCTCGCTCTGACTCAAAATGCTCGTTTGTCACATTCTCAGCATCATTTTTTCAAATGATATCGTTGGGTCACGCATCGCTGGAATACAGAATCAAGAATTCAATACCGGAAACACACACCACCCGGTCACAAAACAAAAATCATGCTTATTTCATCGGCTATATTCTCAATTCTC
>CAZDYN010000296.1:0-3104 GCA_964509635.1 uncultured Nitrosomonas sp.
GGTGATCAATCGCCAACTGGTTTTGAAGAACAAAGACTTGACCAGCGATCGAACCATCAGGTTTGCAAGTATCCGGGCAGCAAAGAAATGTCCGGGTCAACTTCGCCGTGTCGGTTACCGGGATATCGATACCGGCAAGCATTACATTTTTCTCACCAACAACTTTAAACTTGCTGCCAGAACCATTGCTGATATCTACAAGGCACGCTGGCAAGTGGAATTATTCTTCAAATGGATCAAGCAAAACTTGAAGATTAAGTCTTTTATTGGAACGAGCAAAAATGCCGTGATGACACAGATCTGGATTGCCATGTGTGTGTACTTGCAAATTCCAGTCAAGAATGAACAAAACCATGCAGCAGATCCTGCGATTACTACAGCTCAATTTATTTGAAAAACGTGACTTGATGGCTTTATCGCGAGGGGATTTGCATAAACCTTAATCACCCGACCGATATTCCGATGATTTTGCTGTGAAAGTTACCGGGGCAGTAGCGATCAAAAATTGAATCCCTTTATACCTGAAGTAATTTCCTAAACTATCAATCAAAATATTTATAATAAGATTTTAATATTGGCACATTTCGTGCTTAATTAATATTGCAGTATGAAAAAGGCAAACTCTGCGAAAGCAGAGGACGCAAAGTCACTGATCTAAAGGGCAAATGCCCCAGGATGGCAGGACTGCCAGATAACGCCGCTCGTTCCGGTCACATATATGATATGACGGGTATCGAGCAAATAAACTCCAATGCGTATCCTTGCAGTTCCGTCCTTGTTTGTAACTATAAGGAGGAATCGAAATGAACACCTATAATCAAGTTTCACTGGCTACCAGCTCGCTGTCGCTAGCCGCTACAAAAAACATGCAGGTTAATACAATCACTGCAAACTGCATTGCATTATTCTGTGCCAAGAATGACAATTCTTTAATTTATATTAGATTCAAACAAACTTACGCTGCACTTGCCGCAATATGCATTGCAATTTGCATGATGGCGATGATGTCTTGGGGGGCGGTATACGCTGCCAGTACAGACCCGATTCCGCCCAGCACTACTGCAGTTAAATGGCACCCAGGACATTATTTTACATTATATAGCTCGAATAAAGATAACCCTAACTATTTAGCAAGAGTTTACAGTGATCTGAAAGCAACACCAGCGTTGCGCGGAGCGCAGATCCGTTATGAATGGGCAGATCTGGAAATCGCTAAAGGTGTATATGACTTCACAGCTATTGATGCCCGACTTGCCGAACTTGCGGCAATCGAAAAACGACTTGTCATTATGATACAGACTAAATCTTTTAGTCTTGACACAGCTCTCGTGCCAGATTATTTAAAGACAAGTGCGTATGAGGGGGGGATGTTTACTTATGCAAGCGCCAATAAAGATCAGGAAGGCAACAATATCAAACTCTGGAACTCCATGGTTCGTGATCGAATGATCGCACTTATTCGTGCATTAGGAAAACGCTATAACTCTCACCCTTACTTCGAAGGTATTGGTTTGACAGAAACTGCGATGGGACAGCCGGTGATAGCATTAACTAGTACTCAAGTTGATGGGTATT
The DNA here is from genome assembly GCA_964509635.1 of uncultured Nitrosomonas sp. GTDB lineage: Bacteria > Pseudomonadota > Gammaproteobacteria > Burkholderiales > Nitrosomonadaceae > Nitrosomonas. Next base: position 1,576 of record CAZDYN010000296.1, read on the forward strand.
ATGCCAATTTGCTTAGTATCAACAAAAAAATGCGTGAACATTTTCCCAATACCATGACATTCCAGTTCACCAACTATCCACGTCCGCTTCTCGAATCATTCATTAACGGACTTAAAGAAATGGGAACTGCACTCGGTGGACCGGACACCTTTATTGAAGAGCCAGGGTTGCATTATACTGGAACACCCAAAGGTGTTTATAATTACTATCCGGTGCTCTCAGGCATTATTCCTATGACACCTTCTGTGATGCCAGGAAATTACAGGAATACCCGAGTTGATGGAACCGGTTATGAGCCTACTGTATCAGAATTACTTGCTTTTGCGCGTGACAAATTGAAAGCTAACTACATCTTCTGGCACCGAGATGTCGACTATTATCCGCAAGTGCTGGAAATGCTGAATTGGAGTGAGCAAACAAGCGATCCAGCCGGCGGACTAAATCCAGCTTGCCCAGCGGCTTACTCGTCTTGCATTAACTAGAAGCATTCTGGGAAGATTCGCGGGGTACAATTTTATACTTTAGTGAAGTATAAAATTGTACCCCGTCCCGATTTACGGAGAGCTCTTGTGCTATGATGCGTACTGTACAGACTTTCTTTCGCAAAGTACGTCGCGGTCTTTTTTAGGATTGTGTTATCCATCCTGAATCGAGACAATTGTGCTCGCAACTACGAAATATCCTGTTGTTCAAGACCGGTACGGCACTTGATTCGGTTTGCTGTCAGTTCTCCTGCTTTATACCGCTTGTTCTCCATCTTCGAATCAGTTTCGGTAATGTTGATCTGGTGAGTTTTTCATAGAGGACTTAAATGAGGAGCAGATGATATCAGAACAGGTGCGAATAGAAACTTGTATTGCTGATTCACATTAAAATTCACTAGAGGGCGTTCTGGATTTTGTGTGAACGGTGGTTAATAGTAACGTGGCATACTTTCGTAATTTCTCTTCAGTTTGTCATGTTGTGTCGCTTTCCCGGGATCCCGTATTCGTTATCTGTTCCCATTTAAACTCGCGATCATAGCTCGTATCCGCGACAATCACTTTCATGTCAAGTAACCTGGCAATCCAGCTAGGCACTGCAGAACAATCATTGATTTCTCCACCAGTGATTTCAAATTCAACTGGCAAACCATAATCGTCAGTCATCAGATGAATTCTTGCGGTATTACCGGCATGGCTTTTACCGATGGTCTGCGGTTTCTTGCTATCCACTCTGTGGTGTGAATAGCTGCCAACAATAAATCTCTGCCCACAATCCGGGTTAATGATCACGCATTGGATCTTTGTAGATGGAATTCCGGGTAACCAAACACCACGGGCAGGCCTCGCAAAGAACGGGCAGTACGCATTCGATGCAGCATACCTTCCTGTTATGCGCAAACTCGTTTCGTTGCAGTGTGGAAATACAAATGTTGATATATAAGATCATTAGTGTCCGGCAATTTAGTTGAGTAAATTCAGTTGATTATTGATTTCTGGCGCACCCATTTGCACCTTGGTATTTTTAACCAATTGATCGATAGCTGT
>CAZDYN010000297.1:0-3102 GCA_964509635.1 uncultured Nitrosomonas sp.
GAAGGTGGAAGAACAGTCGGTGCTGGTGTTGTCGCAAAAATTATTGAGTGATTTCGGAAGGTGATAAAGAGTAAAATTCAATATAAAAATATTGAATTTGTAAACTCAGGATTGAATATATGCAAAATCAAAAAATTAGAATTCGCCTTAAAGCCTTCGACTATCGATTAATAGATAAATCGGCACTCGAAATTGTTGAAACAGCAAAAAGAACAGGGGCAGTTGTTAAAGGTCCTGTGCCATTGCCAACTAGAATAGAACGGTTTGATGTTTTACGTTCACCGCATGTAAATAAGACTTCACGAGATCAATTTGAAATTCGTACTCATTTGAGATTGATGGATATTATTGACCCTACAGACAAAACTGTAGATGCCTTGATGAAACTAGATTTACCTGCTGGCGTGGATGTAGAGATTAAATTATAAGATTCAGCAATAAAAGCATAAAATCTAATAAATATATTTATTTATTTGAAATAGATGAACTCTTAAAAGAGGATGAAAATGAGTTTAGGACTAATCGGTCGTAAGATCGGTATGACGCGAATATTCACAGAAAATGGAGATAGTTTACCGGTGACGGTCATCGATGTTTCAAATAATCGTGTAACTCAGATAAAAAATACTGAAAAAGATGGCTACTCAGCAGTTCAATTAGCATTTGGAGCAAAAAGACCAAGTCGGGTAAGTAAGTCAGCGGCCGGTCATTTTTCCAAAGCAGGGGTTGAGGCAGGGAGCATTTTAAAAGAATTCAGAATAAACGAAGAAGAACTAGAACGTTTTGAAAGTGGATGTGTAATCAAAAGCAATATATTTGAAGTAGGACAAAAAGTTGATGTGTCAGGGATAACAATAGGTAAGGGTTATGCCGGTGCTATAAAATTACATCATTTTTCATCAAATAGAGCAAGTCATGGCAACTCGAAAGCGCATAATAAGCCCGGGTCAATTGGTATGGCACAAGATCCGGGACGTATTTTTCCGGGCAAACGTATGTCGGGTCATATGGGAAATGTTAGAAGGACAACACAGAATCTTGAAATATTAAAAATTGACAGTGAAAGGGAACTATTGTTGATTAAAGGTGCAATACCAGGTTCAAAGGGTGGAAATGTTTTGGTACGTCCAAGTATAAAAGAAAAAAAATAAATTGATTGGTACAATAAATAGCAATAAGGTGAACAGGTAATGGAACTAGAGCTTATCGGTAAAGATAATCAGAAAACAGAAAAGATCACTGTTTCTGATGAGCTTTTTAATAGAGATTACAATGAAGCGCTTGTTCATCAAGTAATAACTTCATATTTATCCAATGCACGAGGCGCAACAAGGGCTCAAAAGGGGCGTGCAGATGTTGCGAAGTCAACGCGAAAACCGTGGAGGCAAAAAGGGACTGGTCGTGCACGAGCTGGGATGGCATCGAGTCCAATTTGGCGTGGTGGTGGTAAAATTTTTCCAAATACTCCTGATGAAAATTTCGGAAAGAAATTAAACAAAAAAATGTATCGAGCCGGCATAAGTGTAATTTTATCTCAACTAATAAGAGATGATCGATTATTAGTTACGGATCAATTTAATGTTGATGCTCCAAGAACGAAAATCTTATCAGAGAAGTTAAATATACTTGGATTAAGTGAAGTAATGGTGATAACCCATCAACTAGACGACAATTTATATCTATCATCACGAAATATTCCTAGAGTGGCTGTGGTGGAAGTCAAAAATGTAGATCCTGTTAGTTTATTAAGATTTAATAAAATTCTTATTACAGTTGAAGGGTTAAAGAAATTTGAGGAACTTCTAGCATGAGTGATATAAGAATTGATCAGGAGCGATTATTAAAAATTATATTAGCACCGCACATATCAGAGAAAGCGACTTTTATCGGGGAAAAGAATAACCAAATCATATTTCGAGTTGCTACTGACGCTACAAAAAAAGAGATAAAAGATGCAATTGAATTGTTATGGAAAGAACAGAAAATTGATGTAAGAAACGTTAGAACAATTAATGTAAAAGGAAAACGAAAAAGATTTGGGCGCTTTATGGGAGCTAGGAGTGATTGGAAAAAGGCTATTATCAGTATAGGAAAAGGCCAAGAATTAAGTTTTACCAATTTTGCAAATGCAGAGGTTAAGTAATGGCGCTAGTTAAATTAAGACCAACTTCGCCAGGACGAAGATCGGTAATAAGATTGGTTAACAAAGAGTTGCATAAAGGTAAACCATACAAAAATTTATTAGAGAAACAATCAAAAACGGCAGGAAGAAATCATCACGGTCATATAACCACAAGGCACCGAGGTGGTGGGCACAAACATCATTACCGAATGATTGATTTTAAGCGAGATAAAGATGACATTTCTGCTATAGTGGAGCGTATTGAATATGATCCTAACAGAACGGCGAATATAGCATTAGTTTGCTACAAAGATGGTGAACGCAGATACATAATTGCACCTAAAGGATTAATCGCTGGCGCGCAAATTAGCAGTGGCAAGAATGCTCAGATAAAACCGGGGGATGCACTACCAATACGTAATATACCTATGGGAACGATAATTCACTGTGTTGAGTTGCTTCCTGGTAAAGGTGCACAATTAGCGCGATCAGCTGGCGCATCGGTACAATTGCAAGCACGAGAAGGCAATTATGCTCAAATCAAGCTTCGCTCAGGTGAAATGAGAAAAGTTCATATCGACTGCCGTGCAACAATTGGTGAAGTTAGTAATGCTGAACATAATTTGAGATCAATCGGGAAGGCAGGTGCAGTTCGATGGCGCGGCATTCGGCCAACTGTTCGTGGTGTTGCAATGAATCCGATAGATCATCCACACGGTGGTGGTGAGGGAAGAACCTCAGCTGGGCGTCATCCTGTAAGTCCTTGGGGCGTGCCTGCAAAAGGATATAGAACTCGGAATAATAAGAGAACGGAAGCGATGATAGTACGTCATCGTTATTCGAAGAAAGGATGATAATTTAAATGGCACGTTCTATTAAAAAAGGCCCATTTGTTGATGCGCATTTAATCGCAAAAATTGAAAAAGCACGTGAAACAAACGATAAAAGACCAATTAAAACATGGTCAAGACGCTCTACAA
>CAZDYN010000298.1:0-3097 GCA_964509635.1 uncultured Nitrosomonas sp.
CAAGACCCGTATGTAAAATATGCCGCTTAGAACTATTTAATGGCCGGGTCAATAAACTCCGTGCTGAATCTTTTTTTGTCGTAATGGCAATAAACCAATGGCTTCGGCATTGGTACTGGAAAAAACTTTCTCAGCAGCTTTTTGCCATGGTACCCAAATATAGTTTAAGTGCTCACTCTCAGCAATTTTTATGGGCATTACGGCAGGCAGGCACAGCCCAAATACATATTCTGTGTTAAACCGGACATTCGGACCATAACGCCAGCGCCACTCTTCGTATATTTCATACTGGTTTTCAATCTGCCAATCGATCAGTGGATAGTTGGCAGCATTTAGACCAGTTTCTTCAGAAACCTCGCGCAATGCAGTTTGATACAGTGTTTCTCCCGGATCCTGGCTGCCGGTGACCGATTGCCAATAACCCGGATGATCAGCGCGCTCCAATAATAAAACCTGGAGATCTGTAGTGTGAATAACGACCAGAACAGAAACCGGTATTTTATACATTGAAGCGATTAACTATCCATTAATCTGCTTTTATTTCAATTTGCCGCAAGCGGATATTCAATTCTTTTAATTGTTTCTCATCCACCGTACTCGGCGCATGGGTCAACAGGCACTGCGCCCGTTGGGTTTTGGGGAATGCAATGACGTCACGGATCGATTCCGAGCCTGTCATCATGGTTAAAATGCGATCCAAGCCAAAGGCGATGCCGCCATGCGGCGGAGCACCGTATTGCAACGCTTCCAGCAGGAAACCGAATTTTTCCTGCGCTTCCTGTCCGGAAATATTCAAAGCACGGAACACCTTGGATTGCACATCCTGACGATGAATCCGCACCGATCCGCCGCCAATCTCGGAACCATTCAGCACCATATCATAGGCTTTTGAAAGTGCATCGCCGGGACTGGTTTCCAGCAAATCCTCATGCCCATCGGCCGGCGAAGTAAACGGATGATGCAATGCTTGCCAGCGGTTTTCTTCCTCATCCCTCTCGAACATGGGAAAATCAACCACCCATAATGGTTTCCAGCCTGATTGGGCATGCCCGTGCTGGTGTCCGATCTTGATACGCAAGGCACCCAGCGACTCATTGACGATTTTCGCTTTATCCGCGCCGAAGAAGATCAGGTCGCCATTCTTTGCCTGGGTGCGCGCAAGAATCGCTTGAATCGTCTCTTCCGGCAAAAACTTCAGGATCGGCGATTGCAAGCCTTCCACTCCGCCATCCAGATTATTGACTTTAATATAGGCCAAACCCTTGGCACCGTAGATTGCGACAAAACTGGTATAGTCATCAATCTCTTTGCGCGACAACTCTCCGCCTCTCGGTATGCATAATGCGGCGACCCGGCCATCCGGTTTTTCCGCCGCTTCACGAAATACCTTGAAAGGCACATCTTTCATGATATCCGTCAGTTCGGTAAATTCCAGCGCAACGCGCAAATCCGGTTTATCCGAACCGTATTTGAACATCGCATCGGCATAAGTCAAGCGCGGAAATGGATTGGGTAAATCCGCATTACTCACGGTTTTAAACAGACCGCGGATCATCTCTTCCATCAAAGACATGATTTCATCCGCCGACAGGAAAGAAGTTTCAATATCGATTTGCGTAAATTCAGGTTGTCTATCGGCGCGCAAATCTTCATCGCGGAAACAACGCGTAATCTGATAATAACGATCAACTCCGGACACCATCAGAAGCTGCTTGAACAACTGCGGCGATTGCGGTAATGCAAAAAAATGCCCGGCGTTGACGCGTGACGGTACCAGATAATCCCTGGCACCTTCGGGCGTCGATTTGGTCAGCATCGGTGTCTCAATGTCCAGAAACCCGTGTTGATCCAGAAACACACGTACCGCCATCGCCACTTTATGGCGCAAGCGCAAATTTGATTGCATCGCCGGACGCCGCAAATCCAAATAGCGATGTTCCAGCCGCACCGCCTCGCTGATATTGTCATCATCCATCAGGAATGGCGGTGTCAGGGAGGAATTCAATACCTCGATCGTCGCCACCAGAATTTCGATCTCACCGCTGACTAAAGCTGTATTGATCGTTCCCTCGGGGCGCCTCCTGACTTTGCCGGTAATTTTCAGCACATATTCATTGCGAATTTTCTCCGCAGTCTGAAATGTTTCCACATTGTCGGGATCGCAGACAATTTGCACCAACCCTTCACGATCGCGCAGATCAATGAATATCACACCACCATGATCGCGGCGCCGGTGGACCCAGCCAAAGAGAGTAACTGTTTTATCAAGATATCCGGCATTGATGACGCCACAGTAATTTGTACGCATAATTCTGTTAATAGTCTGAGTGGTGAAATTGATGATTTCTGCTTCGTTATAGCGCAGGGCTGCGAATTTTTTGTATGGCGCCTTTATTTATATTGCGACACTTCAGGTCAATTAATCAGCAGCCGTGGCAGGTGCTGAACTGCTTTCCTTCGTTGTAGCTGTATCCGAAGCAGCTGTTGCTGCAGATTGTGTGCTTTCTTTTGCAGCTGTTTTGGATTCCGTCTGTTTTGTTTTCTTATCTTTAAAGTCGGTAACATACCAGCCGCTTCCCTTTAGTTGAAATCCCGCAGCAGAAATGCGTTTGACATAATTGCTGCTACCGCAAACGGGGCAAACCGCAATCGGCGCATCGTTAATCTTCTGCAAGTGTTCTTTCTCGGCACCGCATGAATTGCAAAGATATTCATAAATAGGCATAGAGACCTCCAACAATCCAATATTGGGAAAGCCGGAATTATACCTTAGATTGAAAATTGACAAATTGAAAGTCATGCATGCGCCATAAAATTAGTACTTGCTGACATTGGACACCACTCCATCAGCTTGTGCGATGTTTAACAAGGAATTTCGATTATCCGATTTCACAACCGCGCCGCATATTGCTCAGACCGAAAGTAGTACCAAAATACAATTGTTCAGATTTTTTTAATCGATACAATCTGCGCAGAAACATGCAGCATGACGCAAGTGCAAGAAGCCGTATTTTGCATTTCGGTATAAGTTGATCATCAAAATATTGGAGCACCGTCCATGAAAAAAAATTGTGGCCCGCGCCCCATCAAGCCGTTG
>CAZDYN010000299.1:0-272 GCA_964509635.1 uncultured Nitrosomonas sp.
AATAGTGGCTTCGGATGAAAAGGAAAAAGGTATCCGTGCTTTGCTGAATCTGGGGCATACGTTTGGTCATGCGATTGAAAATGGAATGGGGTATGGTGTCTGGCTGCACGGTGAAGCGGTGGCGGCCGGAACCGTATTGGCGGCGGATCTGTCCCGGCGTATGAAGCTCATTGGTGATGCTGATGTTCAGCGTATCCGCAAAATTTTTGTCCAGGCCGGATTACCCGTTGCCGCGCCTAAAATGCCAGCGGAAAAATACTTGCAGTTGATGA
>CAZDYN010000299.1:282-3068 GCA_964509635.1 uncultured Nitrosomonas sp.
ACGCTGGATAAAAAAGTAGAGGCTGGAAAAACGCGTTTTATTGTTCTCAATCGCATCGGCGAAGCGGTGATGCGGGCGGATATTCCACCGGCCATGCTGCACGAAACGATCCTGGCTTGCATGGCGGATGAATAAACGGGTTGCCTATGCCGTGTCCTCCGATAATTCACGAGGACGTGCGATTCATGAGGAACCGCCTGCCGGGCGCAGTGAATTTCAGCGCGACCGGGATCGCATCATACATTCCGCCGCGTTCCGGCGGCTGGAGTACAAAACTCAGGTTTTTGTCAATCACGAAGGGGACTTGTTCCGTACGCGCCTGACGCATAGCCTGGAGGTTGCGCAGATAGGACGTTCTATTGCAAGAAACCTGGGGTTGAATGAAGATTTGGTCGAGGCCATCACGCTGGCGCATGATCTCGGACATACACCATTCGGACACGCCGGTCAGGATGCATTGAATGATTGCATGCGGGAGTATGGCGGTTTTGAGCATAACCTCCAATCCTTGCGCGTTGTTGATGTGCTTGAAGAACGTTATGCGGCCTTTGATGGTCTGAATCTTTGCTATGAAACACGGGAGGGAATAATTAAGCATGTGGCCAGAAAAAGCATCCCGAAGCTGGGTTCATTGGGAGAGCGTTTTTTGCAGCATAAGAGGCCCTCTCTGGAAGCGCAACTGGCAAATTTCGCCGATGAGATTGCCTACAACAATCACGACGTGGATGATGGATTGCGCTCAGGCTTGATCACATTGGAACAATTGCAGGAAGTGTCCATTTTTTCGCGCCATCTCTCTCAAGTGCAGGATAAATATCCAGGACTTGCGGAACGCCGCATGGTTCGTGAGACGGTGCGCAGCATGATCAATACGCTGGTTACGGATATCATTCAACAGAGCCTGTGCAATATCAAGGATGCCGGTATTGAAAGCCTGACCGATGTTCATGCGGCGCCAGCCCTGATCGGTTTTAGCCAGCAGATCAAAAAGGAACAGCAGGAGTTGAAGAAATTTTTGTTCGATAACTTGTACCGGCATTTTCGCGTTATGCGTATGAGCAACAAGGCGCGCCATACGATAGAGAAGCTGTTCGCTGCATTTAGCTCGGAAGTACAACTGCTGCCGGTCAAGTATCAAAAAAAATTTGAGCAGGAAGGGTATCAGGCCATTGCCGATTATATTGCGGGGATGACGGATCGCTATGCGATTAAGGAATATCAGCGGTTATTCACTATTGCCGAGAATTAAGCGGGGATAACGTTTTAATGCTGATCATGTTTGAAGCGGGATTTGAATTGCGCGAATAGTCAGTGTGTTTGGCATCCGTGAATACGATGAGTTGATTTTCTTGCCGGATTGGCAATATACGTGATAGCTATTCGCTGGTAATATTACCGGTTGGGAAAAGGTTTAATACTTGCCACGAGTAGCCTTTCAAAAGAATTATAAATATAGGCTTTTAAATGACAACACTTAAGAATGATACATTACTGCGCGCGTTACTGAAACAACCTGTCGAATACACACCCGTCTGGCTGATGCGTCAGGCGGGCAGGTACCTGGCGGAATATAATGCAACCCGGGCTCGTGCCGGGGATTTTCTTTCTTTATGCAAAAATCCGGGTTTTGCGACGGAAGTCACCTTGCAGCCGCTGGCGCGTTTCCCGCTTGATGCCGCCATATTATTTTCGGATATTCTGACCATTCCGGATGCAATGGGGCTGGGGTTATATTTTTCTCAGGGTGAAGGGCCGATGTTTAAGCATCCTTTACGTGAAGAAAAAGAAATCCGCGCATTAAAGGTTCCAGATCCCGGCGCAGAATTGCGCTATGTGATGGATGCGGTTGCGGAAATCCGCAAAGCCTTGGACAATCGCGTGCCATTGATCGGTTTTTCCGGAAGCCCTTTTACGCTGGCGTGTTATATGGTGGAAGGACGGGGCGGTACCGAATTTCGTGAAATCAAGACCATGCTGTATCAGCGTCCCGACTTGCTGCATCATATACTGGATGTGAATGCAAAGGCCGTGACAGCTTATCTTAATGCGCAGATAGAATCCGGTGCGCAGATTGCCATGATTTTTGATACCTGGGGCGGCGCGTTATCGCATGCGGCCTATAAGGAATTCTCGTTGCGCTATATCCAGCAAATTATCGCTGGCTTAAAACGCGAGCACGATGGCATGCGCGTTCCCAGTATTGTATTTACCAAGGGTGGCGGTCTTTGGCTCGAAGCCATCGCGGATATTGGCTGTGATGCGATCGGATTGGACTGGACGATCGATATTGGAGACGCTCGCCGGCGTGTGGGCGATAAAGTTGCTTTGCAAGGTAATCTTGATCCTTCGGTACTGTTTGCATCGCCGGAAGTGATTACCGCAGAGGTGGCGAAGATACTCGCGAGTTATGGCAATGGAAGCGGCCATGTGTTTAATCTGGGGCATGGCATTTCACAATTTACTCCACCGGAAAATGCAGCGGCACTGGTGGGAGCTGTTCATGCATTAAGCCGTAAATTTCATTCGGTGGAAACTTAAGCTAATTTAAATTATCACCGCAGGTAATTGTATGCATATATTGATTATTGAAGATGATCTGGCTATCGCAGCCAATCTTTATGATTTCTTGGAATCAAGGGGGCATACTGCCGATGCTGCTGTGAATGGTGTGGCCGGGCTTCATCTTGCGGTAACACAACGATTTGATGCCATTTTGCTTGATCTGGGTTTGCCTGGCATGAACGGAATCACCCTGTGCCGGAAGCTGCGCCAGGAATCTCAGATTG
>CAZDYN010000300.1:0-804 GCA_964509635.1 uncultured Nitrosomonas sp.
TTTCCACCCGCGCCGCTTCAGTGTCTTCCACGATGAAGGTGGAAATACCCCTGACCAGCGCATGCGTCAGGCGCTGTTGCAGCGGTTCATCGCGCCACGCCAGATCTTCAATTTGTTCCTTCTTCCGGCCTTTGAAGTTTTCCGCAAACTCGACCAGGCGCTCGGTAGCATCCGCGCGCCGGTTCAAGATGACATCTTCCACTTTTTCCAGTAACTCGTCGGGAATATCCGAATAAACCCCCAACTGTCCGGCGTTGACAATACCCATCGTCATACCGGCTTTAATCGCGTGATACAGGAACGCGGTGTGAATCGCCTCACGAATCGGCTCGTTGCCGCGGAAAGAAAACGACACATTGGATACCCCGCCGCTCACTTTGGCATACGGCAAGGTCTGCTTGATGATGCGGGTCGCTTCGATGAAATCGACGCCATAGTTATTGTGTTCTTCAATGCCCGTTGCAATGGCGAAGATATTCGGATCGAAAATAATGTCTTCCGGCGGAAAACCCACTGTATCCACCAGCAGGCGATAGCTGCGCGTGCAGATATCCACTTTGCGCTGCAGCGTATCGGCCTGGCCCTGCTCATCGAACGCCATGACAATCACTGCCGCGCCGTAACGGCGCGCCAGTCTGGCATGGTGAATAAATTCGGCCTCGCCTTCCTTCATACTGATCGAGTTGATGACCGGTTTACCCTGGATGCATTTCAGGCCGGCTTCAATCACGGACCATTTGCTGGAATCGAGCATGATCGGCGCCCGGCAGATATCCGGCTCGGCAGCCAGCAGATTCAGGAAAG
>CAZDYN010000300.1:814-3051 GCA_964509635.1 uncultured Nitrosomonas sp.
CGAATCCAGCATGCCTTCATCCATGTTGATGTCGATGATCTGCGCGCCGTTCTCCACCTGGTTACGCGCCACGTTCAACGCTTCCGCGTAATTGTCGCTCAGAATCAGCCGGGCAAATGCTCTGGAACCGGTGACATTGGTGCGTTCACCGACATTGACAAACAGTGAATCATCACCGATGTTCAGCGGCTCCAGGCCGGATAAGCGCAGTTTCTTCGGGATCCCGGGAATTTCACGCGGCGCGATATCCGCAACGGCCTGCGCAATGGCCTTGATATGCGCCGGTGTGGTGCCGCAACAACCGCCGACAATATTGACAAAACCAGATTCGGCAAAGCCCTTGATCTGGTTCGCGGTATATTCCGGCGACTCATCGTAACCCGTTTCGGACAACGGATTCGGCAGTCCGGCATTGGGATGCACGCTGGTATATACATCCGCCACGCCTGCCAGTTCCTCAATATACGGGCGCATCAATTCTGCGCCCAAGGCGCAATTGATACCGACCGATAGCGGCCGGGTGTGGCTGATCGAATTCCAGAAAGCTTCCGGCGTTTGTCCCGACAGCGTGCGCCCTGAGGCATCGGTAATCGTGACGGAAATCATGATCGGCAACCGTATGCCGTGATCTTCAAAATATTGATCGATGGCAAACAACGCCGCTTTGGCATTGAGCGAATCAAAAATGGTTTCGACCAGCAGAATATCGGCCCCGCCGTCAACCAGCCCGCGAATCGATCCGGTATAGTCAGCGACCAATTGATCAAAGGTAATGCCGCGAAAACCCGGATCATTGACATCCGGAGAAATCGACGCGGTTTTGGTGGTCGGACCGATCACACCGCCGACAAAGCGCGGCTTCTCCGGTGTTTTCTCTTCAAAGGCCTGTGCCGCCTCGCGCGCCAGTTTTGCGGCGGAACAGTTCAACTCATACACCAGATCCTGCATGTGGTAGTCGGCCATCGAAGCCGCGGTGGAATTAAACGTGTTGGTCTCGATGATATCCGCGCCCGCTTCCAGATAACCGCTATGAATGGAACGGATAATGTCCGGCTGTGTGATGGTCAGCAAATCGTTATTGCCTTTCAGATCATGCGGAAAATCAGCAAACCGCTGACCGCGAAAATCCGCCTCGGAAAGTTTGAAGGTCTGAATCATCGTGCCCATGGCGCCATCCAGGATCAGGATGCGTTGCGCAAACAGGCTTTCCAGTAAAGCAGTACGGGGATTTTTTTTCATTGATGAAACTTACTAAAATGGAGATAAACGCGTCATTATACCTCAGCTCCTATCCGCTTCCGCGAAGCCGTTTAAAGGTAAAGCAACAGCAGGCGGTAACCCAAGGCGTTCAGATGACTGCTGTCAAAATCCACCCGTATTTCAATTTCATGCTGCGCGGCAATAAATTGCAGCGTTTTGCCGTCCTCCTGCAAGTATTCCTCCGCTGTGAAGACGCGGCTGGCGATTACCTGCTCTTGCGCGCCCAGCAGCAGCAGTTGCAATGCGGGAAATGCCTGGGGAAAAGAGGCATGATTGTGTATGATCGCCCGCATGGTGGTCACTTCAGGTTGCCGCGCGGGGTTTTTCTGCAAATCGGAGGATTCGATGCCTATTTGCCGGATATCCTGCGGATAGGGTACCGCGCAGCCTGTCAGTTCACAGTAGCGTTCCAGGTAAGGCCTGGTTTCCGGTGCGGCAATGGTCAGTTCAGTACGGTAATGATGCACAATCTGCCCGGCCAGTAACAGCAGCAGCAGCGCATTCGCCAGTCCCCATAGAGCCGATGACTGCCTGTTTGGCTCATCATCGTCAAACAGCCGCTCCGAGGATTCCGTCCCATCTTCATCCCAGTCAGCAATGACCGGCTGATCCATCACGTTATTCAAATACGGAGTGACTGCGTGAGTTTCTGCTGATGATTCGGATTCGACGGCGGATTGTTGCGGTTGCAACCGGGACGGATATTCAATTGCCGATTCATTCACGGTGATTAATGTGGCAAACCCGTTGAATACCCGTTGACATTGCCCGCATCGCACATCACCGCCATGCGCCTGCAATTGGGCCGCGTTCACGCGGAAAGTCGTGCCACAACCTGGACAGAGTGTCACTAACGCCATGGGCTGCTCGCTGTCTTTAATCGCATTGCATATCAATGACTGGCATGGATATCGGAATTTATGGGCGCTTCTAAAAATTCAAAGTTCCAAACAAAACGAGGCGCGAGCAAAAAATGG
>CAZDYN010000301.1:0-3026 GCA_964509635.1 uncultured Nitrosomonas sp.
TCCCCAGCGGTTAAGCCCCGGTTCACAGCCGGATAACCACAGGATGCGGGTCAGAATCCAGTCGCGTTTGGGAAATTGCGCAGCCAGCTCCGGGGAGTAGATTTCACCGGTGGGCCGCCGCTTGATAAAAACCGTGTTAACCGGCTGACCGGCGCCAATCTTGGCGCGGATGACGTGTTTTCCGAGCGGCGTGCGGAAACTGCCATTTTCCTGCCCCGTGCCGTTCCTGGCCGAGGAAATACGGTACTGCCGGACAATTTGTCCCTGCTCATCCAGCAGATCCAGTTGCTGGGTGGCAATCGTAATATTAATTTTCATGTTTGTTCCGCTCCGCTGCCTGGCGTTTTTGTGCAAAAAACTGTTTTAACAGCATACTGGCCTCGCACGCCATCATACCGGACGTTACTTGCAAATGATGGTTCAACCTGGTTTCCGCGGGAAGGTTAATCACGCTGCCGCACGCGCCGGTTTTCGGGTCTGTTGCCGCATAAACCAGACGCTGGATACGGGCGTGAAAAATGGCGCCGATGCACATCGCGCATGGCTCCAGAGTCACATACAACGTGCAATCCAGCAAACGGTAATTGGCTAAATGACCGCCGGCATCGCGCATGGCCATGATCTCGGCATGCGCGGTAGGATCGGCAGCGGAAATCGGGCGGTTATAGCCGCGTCCGACAATGATGCCATGCTGCACCACCACGGCGCCCACCGGCACTTCACTGCGATCTTGCGCCTGTTGCGCGAGTTCCAAGGCGGCCCGCATGAAATAATAATCAGTATCTGTATTCAATTGCTGCGTGCAAAATAATTAACATTTGTGGTTCCTTCGCAGCACGATTTTTGTGCTACATTGCTACCCCGTATGGCCATGGCAGGCTGTTTTTCCGGCCGCTTCAACATAAACATTTTTGCTTTCCACCATTTTTAATTCCTATGATCACTCAGGCCCAATCGCAACTTCATACCATCCGTGATCTGTTACGTTTCGCGGTCAGCCAGTTCAACAAAGCCGGTTTGCATTTCGGTCACGGTTCCGCCACGGCTTATGACGAAGCGGCGTATCTTATTCTGAAAACCCTCTATTTGCCACTGGATCAATTGGAACCATTCCTGGACGCGCGCTTGACGGATAACGAATGCAAGCAGGTGCTGGAAATGATCGAGCGCCGCGTCAAGGACAGAATCCCCGCAGCCTATCTGACACATGAAGCCTGGCTCGGTGATTACAGCTTTTATGTCGACGAGCGCGTGATCATCCCGCGCTCGTTCATCGCCGAATTGCTACACACGCAGCTGGCCCCCTGGATCACCGAACCGGATCACGTCATTACTGCGCTGGATCTCTGCACCGGATCAGGCTGTCTGGCCATCCTGATGGCGCATGCTTTTGAGAATGCGCACATCGATGCCGCCGATATTTCCACGCAGGCTCTCGCCGTGGCGCACAAGAACGTGCAGGACTACGGACTGGAAGGCAGGATTGATCTGATTGAATCCGATCTGTTCTCAGCCTTGCAGGGCAAACAGTATGATCTGATCATTAGCAATCCGCCGTATGTCAACGCCGAATCGATGACGCAGTTACCCGGAGAATACCGGCATGAACCGCAAAACGCACTGGCCAGCGGTGACGACGGCCTGGATGCAACCCGCCAAATCCTGCAACAAGCCGTCCGGCATTTAACCAGTGACGGCATCCTGGTGGTTGAAATCGGCCATAACCGCGCGGTGCTGGAACAAGCCTATCCGGAATTGCCGTTCACCTGGCTGGAAACCAGCGGCGGGGATGAGTTTGTGTTTATGTTGCAGCGGGGGCAGTTACATCTCAGCTAGCAGAAGAATTAATGACATGGCAAAAACTAAGTTGATACGTTGTAGCTTGTCTAGAAATTATGATCGCTCCTACTGATGAATTTACCCAGACGCTATTATGAAACTTTTTCACTTTTCAAAAGCGCTTGCGAAGCTTTTTTCACAGCATCAGATCATTACAAAGCAGAATTACGCACATTATTAACCGATGATTTCCAAATCATCGGCAGTGTAATAGTGCATAGCGCTCTTAAGGTATATTGTTCAAAAAGAGTTAATTACTAACTCATTGTTACATTAAATATTTATGCAATATCTTAATAGAATCGTATTGTTGCTTTTTAAGTATGAATTATTTTTATTTAATAAAAACTTCTCTGCAAAATCATCCCAAACCGACTTTCAAACACTAACTGTCGTTTATAAAATTCTGCTTTGACTTCAAGTGTATCTATTTCATCATTGCGTCTTTTTACTTCTTTTTTTAACAGATCAATTTCACTTTTTAAACTTGCTAACCTTGCCAGAATAGAGCGCTAATTTCATGAGGCGTACTGGTTTACATTTGATACATCTGAAATTGCACTTTCATTGTTTTTGTGGATTTGACACCGCTATGGCCGGTGTGTTTGAATACTGATGCATATATCAAATATGGGAGTATTCAAACATGTCAAATCGTGGCGGAAGACGAGAAAATGCAGGTAGGCCATGTGGCCAGGGTAAGTATGGCGAACCGACGGTTTCAATACGCATACCGCAAAGCCAGGGCGCTACCATCAAAGATTTTCTGGATGCTTACCAGCGCAGAAAAATAGCAAGTGACCCTGAGGCGGGCAACGTGGATGAGTTCTTTACTCCTATCATCAGCGATCAACCAACCAGACTTCCACTTTTTTCAACTAAAGTGGCGGCAGGTTTTCCCAGTCCGGCGGATGATCATATCGAGAAACGCCTGGATATCAGTGAATTTCTGATCGATCATGCTGCATCGACGTTCTTCGTCACGATCAAGGGAGATTCGATGATTGATGTAGGTTTACTGCCAGGCGATAAAGTTGTGGTCGATAGATCAAAGACACCAAGCATCGGTGACATTGTGCTTGCAGTGGTTGACCGTGAATTCACCATTAAAATCCTTGATTACGGGGCGAACAAAATGCCAAGGCTTATGCCAGCCAATTCATCAGGTGCTTACAGACCCATTTACA
>CAZDYN010000302.1:0-3024 GCA_964509635.1 uncultured Nitrosomonas sp.
TCGAACGAGGGCGTTTTTCTGGCCAATTCCAGCGCATGGTATCCGCAGTTTGATGATGATGCGATGGTGTCCTTCCGGCTGGACATTCAGGTTCCCGCTGGCTGGGATGTAGTCAGCCAGGGCACTCTGGTCAGCGAGCAGAAAACACAAACCACGCACAGCATCATCTGGGAAGAAAAACAGCCGCAGGATGATATTTATATCGTCGCGGGGCGCTACCACCGTTACGCGCAATCAACCGGCGCGGTCGATGCACTGGTTTACCTGCGCGGCGCCGATGAAGCGCTGGCGCGGAAATATCTGGATACCACGGCGCAGTATATTGCCATGTATAACAAGCTGCTGGGCCCCTACCCTTATACAAAATTCGCCCTGGTCGAGAATTTCTGGGAAACCGGCTACGGCATGCCTTCCTTTACCCTGCTGGGTCCCAAGGTAATCCGCTTCCCTTTCATCCTGCACTCCTCGTATCCGCATGAAATTCTGCACAATTACTGGGGCAACGGCGTGTTCGTCGATTATGCCAGGGGGAACTGGGCGGAAGGTTTGACCGCTTACCTCGCCGATCATCTGGTCAATGAGCAAAGAGGCAAAGGCGAGGAATACCGCCGCGACGTGCTGCAAAAATACGCGGATTTTGTTCATAAAGAGAAGGATTTCCCGATCGCCCGTTTTGTATCGCGGCATAGCTCCAGCTCGGAAGCCGTCGGTTATGGCAAAACCATGATGTTTTTCCATATGCTGCGCCAGGAATTGGGCGATGACGATTTTGTGCGCGCTTTACGGCAGTTCTACAAGCAGTTTAAATTCAGGCAGGCCACTTTCGCCGATTTGCAAACCACTTTCAGCACCGTGACCGGCCAAGATTTCTCCCGGCACTTTGAACAATGGGTGCACCGCAGCGGCGCGCCCAATCTGGTGCTGAGCCATGCGGAAGCCGAACCTGCGGCGCAAGGTTTTAAACTCAAGGCCCATATCGAACAAACGCAGCCGGGCGAACCGTATCATTTAACCGTGCCGGTTTCTGTCACTTTGGCGGGACAGGAATGGGCTGAGCAAAAGCACATCCGCATCGACCGGAAATCGCAAGTGATTGAAATGGATTTTCACGCACGCCCCGTGCGCATCGACATCGATCCGCAATTCGACCTGTTCCGGCGGCTGGACAGCCGCGAGATTCCCTCCGCGCTGTCGCAGGGCTTCGGCGCCGAGAAACCCTTGCTGGTGCTGCCCGCACAGGCTGACAAGCAAGTATTGCAGGCATACCGCGCACTGGCGGCAAACTGGCACAAAACCCAATCGGCGCAACTGGAAGTCGTCAGCGATGATCAATTAACCGCACTACCCGCTGACCGGACGGTCTGGATCATGGGCTGGCAGAACAAATTCAGCAACGCGCTCGTGACGGCTTTGCCGGAACACACTGCAACGTATCGCCATGGCACAGTACGGCTGGATCAGCAAGACTATCCGCAGGCCGGTCATGCCATCGTGCTGACCGCCCGGCAGCCGTCCAGCCCGGATAAAACACTGCTATGGGTTGCTTCCGATAATCCCAGGGCCATCGCGGAATTGAGCAATAAACTGCCGCACTACCGCAAATACAGCTATCTGGTATTCAAGCATGGAGCTGAGCTGGTGAATGTGAACAAGGGTCAGTGGCCCGTCACGCAATCGCCATTAACCCAATGGGTACAGCAGAAAGACCATGCAACGGTGGCTCCCGTGCACGCGCACACCGCAAAACCGCGCCGGGCGCTGGCCGAACTGCCGCCGGTATTTTCCGAAAGCCGCATGCTGAGTGATATCACGCACCTGGCCAGCGAAGCATACAAAGGGCGCGAACTGGGCACGCCGGAACTGGATACCGCCGCTGCATTCATCGCGCGGAATTTTCAGCAGATCGGTTTGCTGCCGGGCGGTGACGGCAACAGTTATTTTCAGACCTGGCAACAGGATGTGGGAGCGCCGAAAGGCAGCATCGCCTTGCGCAATGTCATCGGCATTTTACCCGGCACCAACCCGCAACTCGCCGGGCAAAGCCTGGTGATCGGCGCGCATTATGACCACCTCGGCATGGGCTGGCCGGACGTGCGCGCCGCGCATCAGGGGAAAATTCATTACGGCGCGGATGATAACGCCAGCGGCATCGCCGTGATGCTCGAACTGGCGCGGCAGATCGCGCCGAAGTGGCAACCGGAACGCACCATCATTTTTGTCGCATTCACCGGCGAAGAAGCCGGCCTGCTCGGCTCCAGGCATTACGTCAGCACCACCAGGGACTATCCGGCGGAAAAAATAGCCGCCATGCTGAATCTCGATACCGTGGGCCGCCTGGGCAACAACCCCGTGACCCTGTTCGGCACCGGCACCGCGCGCGAACTGGTGCACGTGTTCCGCGGCGCAGGCTTTGTCACCGGCATTCCGGTCAACGCCGTGCAGGACGATTTCGGCTCCAGCGACCAGGCCGCTTTCATCCAGGCCGGCATCCCCGCCGTGCAGTTCTTTGCCAGCGCGCATGAGGATTACCACGCTCCCGGCGACACCGTGGATAAAATCGACTCTGCCGGACTGGTCAAAGTGGCCGCCATCCTCAAGGAAGCCACCGAGTATCTGGCCAACCGCATCGAACCCCTGACCGTCACTCTGAACACTGAAAATGCGCAACCTGAATCCGCACCAGCAAAGGATAAACGCCGGGCCAGCCTCGGCACGGTACCAGATTTCTCCCATCAAGGCGAAGGCGTGCGCGTGGACAACGTCATCCACGGCTCCCCGGCCCATCAGGCGCAATTACAGGCGGGCGACATCCTGATTGAGCTGGCCGGGCAACTGATCAGCGATCTGGCATCGTATGCCAATATCCTGAGAACGCTTGAAGCGGGACAGAAAACCGTGCTGCAATTCCTGCGCGATGGTGAAGTTAAGGTGGTTGAGGTGGTGTTGGTGGAGCGATAATTGGATCATCGAAATTAAGTTTGGATAACTTACCAGCGAAGCCTTTTCAGACTGGAAAATGTCTAG
>CAZDYN010000303.1:0-3012 GCA_964509635.1 uncultured Nitrosomonas sp.
CAACCCCGGCAACTCCGGCGGCCCGCTGCTCGATTCCGCCGGCCGCCTGATCGGCATCAATACCGCCATTTACAGCCCCAGCGGCGCCAGCGCCGGGATTGGCTTTTCCGTGCCGGTCGATACCGTCAACCGCGTGGTGCCGCAAATCATCAGCCGCGGCAAATATATCCGCCCGGCCATGGGCATTACCGTCGACAGCAAACTCAATAACCGCTTGGCGGAACGCCTGAAAATAACCGGTGTCGTCATTCTGAGCATCAGTCCCGGATCGGCGGCGGAAGCGGCCGGACTGCAAGGCGCGACGATCACGCCGGAAGGCAATATCATCGCCAACGATATCATCGTAGCAATCGAGAACAAACCCATCGATTCAGTGGAAAAATTACTCACCCGTATCGACGGTTTCAAGGTGGGTGACACCATCACCCTCACCATCCTGCGCAAAAACGAGAAAATGGAAGTGCCGGTGACACTGCAACCGGGAGAGTGACATGGAAAAATCGAGATAGCTGGCGCAAGACAGTCAAGCAGGTCGATGGAATGGCCTGCTAGTTTTCACCCGCCAATACAATGACCGAGAAATCATCGCTGCCGCCCGCGCGGCGTGCAGCTTTGAATGCATTCACAGGATCCGTTTCGGACTCATTGACAAAGAGCGCGGCAATCTGCGCATCATCCAAGGCTTCGTTCAATCCGTCGCTGCACAGCAGAATACGCTCGCCGGGTTGCAATTGGTGCGTCGCGATATTTATCCTGAAGTCATCACATTCGGCATCCGCGATGAACTGGCAAGTAAGACCTTGCAGGATACTCGCGGCATTTTTAGTCTGTTCCGCGGTAATTTCACCGTCATCAATAAGATCATTCAATAAGCTGTGATCACGGCTCAGCAGATCTGCCAGGCCATCCGCCAGAAGATAAGCGCGCAAATCGCCGACATTAAAAATGGCCGCCGTATTTCCAAGCAAGCGCACCCCCACTAATGTTGCCGCCATGCCATGGAATTTAGGGTTATCACTCAGAGCCACGTAATCTTGCTGCACTCGATGAAGCAACGGTGACAATGATTCCGTAGCAGATGCCGATGCAAGATGATCACGCAAAATTTCCAGCAAACGCCGGCTGGCCACGCACGGCAACGTCCCGATGGCAACTCCGTCGGCAATGGCAAAATAGCGAGGCTGAGCCGTATCTACTATCCCACCTTCGCGAACACTACCTTGATACACTTGATCGTCCAGCAAAACAGCGTCTTCGTTATGTAATTTTCCTCGACCACGTTGACTGAAGGCGATATATTGGAAATTTGTCATGATTTTTGTTGATTATCGTAGCAATCTCATCTATCAGTGTTCGCACGATAGATCTTCATATTCGCTGTTTTATGACCATTCTGAGAAACCGAGTTCACTGTAAAAACATTTGTAAAGTGCAAAAGCCCGCTGCTCTATTACCTGCTGAAATGCTTGTGCGCGTACTTCATTCCAGCTTTTTTCTCCATTCGAGCAAGATTTCCAGCCTTCGATTTGAGAAAAATCAATTGCACTTTGTTGAAGTAGCCTGTCTCGCTCATTAGGATTATTAAGCTCCAGTTTCTCACTTGGCGAAGCATCACCATCACTGCGATTCATCTTACTCTGCCAAACACGTAGATTGCCGATGCTGTTTCCTACACGCCAGTGACCACCATTATTATCTCTTGCCAAGAAGTCAATCAGCCTGTTCCCTTTAGATGATCCAGTCCAATTACCCCAGTGATTAACTGGGCAGATATGATCATAGTCGTAAGGAGTATCTTCCTCTCGTCCTGCTACCGGACTTCCATCAAATTCAGCAACTGTTTCTCTCTGTAACCAAAGTAACAAGGGATGAACATAATGACCATTCCCCCACCAGCGTTGATACAAAGTGATTATAAATTTTTCTTTCTCAGTTGCTTGCTGAGTATCAAAACGCTCCCAACCCCGCAATCGAGTTGCATTTGGAGAAAAAACAGGAATAGCTACTTGTTCTTCGATAAAAGTTTTATAAATTTCTTTTCCAGGAAAATTAACATCATCAGCTTTAAACTGTTGGAAGGCTATCAAGCTAGCCTTCCTTTGATCAGTTACGCCTAGTTGCCAATACATAACAAAGCGTAAAACTTCTCCTCGGCTTTGTTTAAGAGTGGCATCCACGCCTTCAAAAACTTTAAGTTGAACAATACGTATCCAACGCAACAAAATTTGAATTAAGGGTCTATTTAGCAATGGAAAAGCGTGCAAAGGAAGACCGCGAGTATTATTCTTCTCATCAAATTTAAGCAGTATAGTCAATGAAGTAAATGCGTTACTTAGGGAACCGCTGAACAAATCCCGAAGTTTGAGATAATAGTGTTACCTGATAACTTTCTAAATATGCCATGCCACGCCAATCGAGCTTTGCGATCTTGACCACAGTCACAAGAAACGCCGGACGCGCCGGGAGGCTTTCTTAAGCGCAATGGAAGGGGTAATGCCCTGGCCAGTTTTGCTGGGGCACATTGAACCCCATTACCCCAGGAATGGACGGCGAGGCCGTCAACCGATGGCGCTGAGTAACATGTTTCGCATCTACTGCCTGCAGAATTGGTTCAACCTGTCTGACCGGCAAATGGAAGATGCCCTGTATGAGATTGAAAGCATGCGGCGCTTTGCGGGATTCAGCGGAGTTACCGATACCCTGCCGGACGAGACCACGATACTGAATTTCCGGCATCTTTTGGAGAGGCACGAATTGACGGTGGTATTGCTTGAGGCGATCAATGCTCACCTCAAGGCTCAAGGATTGCTGGTTTCCAAAGGTACGATGGTGGACGCCACTATCATTCACGCGCCAAGTTCGACCAGGAACCAGGAACAGGGTCGTGATCCTGAGATGCACCAGACGAAGAAGGAAAAGCAATGGTACTTTGGCATGAAAGTGCATGCAGGGGCAGGCGTGGATTCAGGGGCGGTGCACACGGTTGAAATTACCGCAGCCAATGAAGCGGAC
>CAZDYN010000304.1:0-3012 GCA_964509635.1 uncultured Nitrosomonas sp.
TTTCGAGCAAAAGCGAGAAATCTATTCTATTGATTTTAAAGATTCCTCACTGCGTTCGGAATGACAAACGCGGGTTATTCAGAGTTTTTTTAAGAAAACTCCGGAATGACAGCGCGTGCTGATCCGTCTATTTCGCTGCTTCCCGGTCGTGCAGCATGCGTTCCTGATCCAACTGATCCGCCAGTGCTTTCAAGGCATTTGAAATGATAACCGGATAAGCGGGGGCGGTATCGAGCGTGGTCATTGCAACGGGCAGGCGTTTGTAATTTTCCAGCGTTTGGCCGCGCAGTACATGCAGTGATGGGCTGGAATGAAGGCGTTTGCCTGAACGCATGAAAGGCTGTATCAGCGGTTCACCTTGCTGCGGATCATCGTCTTGCAGCGCGACGATGTCACCTGCAATACAGCCATCACTGCCGTAATGCCGGTAGACTTGTTTTCTGCCGGGCCAAGTGGCTTTGCCCTCGGAGTGTTTGCGGCGGGGCTTACCGGCATATTCCTGTAGTTTGTACGCGCAATCCAGCGCAGGCGCATCAATCGAAATATCCAGCGCGGTGCCGATGCCAAAACCGTCAATCGGCGCATGGGCGGACAGCAGGGTATGCAGCTTGTATTCATCCAGATTGCCGCTGGCAAAGATGGTGGTGTTATTCAGACCACCGCCATCGAGTATGTGGCGGACATTCCGGGCGTGCTGCGCCAGATCGCCGCTGTCGAGACGAACGCCTTTAATGCCGATATGATCCGCTTTCAGCTTGTTTGCCAGGACGGCTACTTTGTGTGCGGCGGCTTCGGTATCGTAGGTATCGATCAGTAAAGTGGTATTGTCAGGATGCGAGCGGGCGAAATGCTCGAAGGCTTCGCTTTCATCGCCATGGGCCTGGATGAACGAATGCGCCATCGTGCCAAAAACCGGAATGCCGTACAGTGCGCCTGCCAGCACGGTTGCCGTGCCGGAAAATCCCGCTAGATAACTGGCCCGGGCGGCCAGCAATCCGGCTTCCGCGCCATGCGCGCGGCGCATGCCGAAATCCACCAGAAGTTTGTCCGGCGCGGTCAATACCGAGCGGGCCGCTTTGGAAGCAATCAGTGTCTCGAAGTGCATCAGATTGATTATGCGTGATTCAACCAGTTGCGCCTGCGGCAGCTTCGCGGTGATTCTCAGGATCGGTTCGTTGGGGAAAAACAGCGTGCCTTCCGGCATGGCATGAACATCGCCGTCAAAGTGGAATTGTTCGAGATACGTAATCACATGCGGCGGGAAGCGTTTGGCCAGCCAATCCAGTTCTTCCGGTGAGAATGTCAGGTTTTCGAGGAATTCCAGGACTTGTTCCAGCCCGGCTGTCACCAGAAAATTCCTGCCCGGTGGCTGTTTGCGCACAAACAGCTCGAATACGGCGGTTTCCTGCATATCCAGTTCGAGATAGGTTTGCAGCATGGTGAATTGATACAGATCGGCCAATAAAGGACTGGATAGCGGATTCATGCAAGTTCCTCGTAACGGATGGGGCTGGCGCCCAGATGTATCATCTTTTGCAGCGCGTGCTGTCCGTCTTGCGGCTGCAGATTGATTGCCTGTATAGCATCGGCCAGTATAAAAGCGGTGTAGCCGAGCCGCAGCGCATCGTTCACGGTATTGAGCACACAATACTCGGTCGCGAGTCCGCCAATAAAGATGCGGTAAACATGGAGCGATTGCAATAATTCATTGAGTTGCGTGCCGCTAAAGCCGGAATAGGCATCTGTTTCCCGTGCGGCTGCTTTGGAAATGATGTGAGCACCGGCGGGCAATTTCAGACTGGCAGGAAATGCCGCGCCCGCTGACCCGGCAACGCAATGCGGCGGCCACGGGCCGCCTTGCGGCTGGAAGGAGCAATGATCCGGCGGGTGCCAGTCACGGGTTGCGAAAACCGGCAGTTGACGCGCAGCAAAATACGCTAGGTAGCGGTTGAGCAGCGGGATGATTTCATCGCCACCGGCAACCGCGAGGCTGCCGCCCGGCAGAAAATCATTTTGCATATCCACCACGATCAAGGCATCACCTGAAGCAGGCGCAATTTTCATGACTTCAGCTAGTCACAGATTGCCTGATCACCGGTCATTCGTTTTCACTGCCGGGCACATGATGCTTGCCCGTGCCCACGCGCTTTGCCTGATAACCTTCGCTGCCAATATCCTCAAGAAACTGCACCGCTTCCCCGGCGGTCAAGCGGTCAAAATCATGACCGGCCAGATTCTCACGGTGAAAGTACAATTCGCGCCCGTCCGGCGTCTCGATGAAACCATAACCTTCGTCACCCATCAGGCGTGTTACTTTGCCATGTAATACCGGTGCATGCATTTTAGTGTCGCCGCGCTGGCGGCGTGCGTAATCTTCAAGCTGCCGCCTGGCGGCATCGAAAGCATCGCGCACGGCGACATACACATCCTCATCGGCCGCGCGATTGATCACCAATTCACTGCCCGGCACCGTTATATCAATGCGCACGTCAAAAACGCGTCCCTGATGCTTGTGCCTGTGCGGAAGCTCGACGACTATCCGGCAGCTCATGATACGGGGATAAAATTTTTCCAGTTTTTCCGCTTTTTCCCGGATGTGACTTTCAAGCGCTTCGGAATGGGGAATATCCCGTGTGGTGATCTGCAATGTGACTTCCATGAAAATTTCCTCCTCGTGGATTGAGTTTTAACGCTCCCTGTAAGAACTATCCTTTAATGCACACTTTCGGACGCAAGAAAGCAACCCGGCGTGCCAGCCCTGCCTGTTCCGTGACCTCGGCCACCTCATCGACATCCTTGTAAGCGCCCGGCGCTTCTTCCGCCGCGCCGCGCATCGAGCGGGTGCGGATCAGTATGCCTTGCTGCTGCAACTCATCGATCAAAGTGCGGCCATGCCAGCGTTTGAGCGCTTGGCTCCGGCTCATTGCACGGCCCGCGCCGTGACTGGTCGAGGCAAAGGCCTGGTTGGTGCGAGTCCCGGCCAGAATATACGAACCGGTGCCCATGCTGCCG
>CAZDYN010000305.1:0-2965 GCA_964509635.1 uncultured Nitrosomonas sp.
GATAAACCAATCGCGGCACCGGATAGTGATTGCCCAGCGTGATCTGGCCATAAAATCCAGGCTGCCCGATGCTAATGGATATCCCGGCATCACTTGCCGATGCCGGTGCTGAAATGAGGGAAATCAATGCTGCCAGTAGAAAATTTCGCATAGGAGCGCCTCTTGTGCGTAATGGAATCATGGATGAAAATGAAGCAGGCCATTAGCAGGCCGTTGAAAAACTATCTGCGTTGCCGCTACGGTGTTAAAAACAGGCTCAAAATGCTCATTTATTACGCATAAACTGCGCTTTTTCGCCTGTTTTTGCCTTGTATCGGCTGCCTCGAAAACGTTTTTCAACGGCCTGTTAGCTGCCTGCATAAATAGTACTGTACTCCCGATGAAAAAGTAATAAATAAATACCGGCGCTTCTCTATAATCGGATCGGTACACCCTGGCCGAATTCCGTTGCATAATGCAACGCAGTCCGTTTCCTCTTTATAACACTGGAGTCATCAAATTTCCGATAGCGATGAAACAATTTCCGGTCTGGCAGCCGCAGTAGGGCAGTGCCTTATTCAGCGCGGCCTGATGCTGGTAACCGCGGAATCCTGCACCGGCGGCTGGGCCGGTCAGGCGGTCACCGCGGTAGCGGGCAGCTCAGCGTGGTATGAGCGGGGGTTCATCACGTATAGCAATACCGCCAAACGCGAAATGCTGGGTGTGCAGCAGTCCACCCTGGATCAGTATGGCGCCGTATCCGCGCAAGCCGCGCGGGAAATGGCTGCCGGAGCGCTTAACAGAAGCCATGCGCATATCAGCGTGTCAATCACCGGCATCGCCGGCCCCGATGGCGGTACGGTCACAAAACCCGTGGGGATGGTGTGTTTTGCCTGGGCGGTCGAGGATGGCCGGGTGCAGCACGAAACGCATTACTTCAAAGGCGATCGCGCAGCCATCCGGCGTCAGGCGGTGGTTACAGCGTTGCAGGGCATACTCAGTTTATTGGATCGTGCAACGGCGGTAGCGTGAGATAACAATAAGCGATTGTAATCAGTGCCCGCCGGATTGCTGGGCGGTCTGCGAGATCAGCCGGTCACAGTAGGCAATGGCCATGGCTGACAGTAAAAATGCCATGTGGATGCCGGTTTGCGCTATCAGCGTTTTTTCGTCGTATGCACTGGCATTGATGAATGTTTTCAGCAGGTGTATCGACGAAATGCCGATAATGGCGGTTGCCAGCTTAACCTTCAGCACGGAAGCATTGACATGCGACAGCCATTCCGGCTGATCGGGATGCCCTTCCAGATTCATGCGTGACACAAAGGTCTCGTAACCGCCGATGATCACCATGATCAGCAGGTTTGAAATCATCACGACATCGATCAAGCCCAGCACGACCAGCATAATGGCCGTTTCCGTCAGCTTATCCGGTCTGTCCGCGCCTTTGATCGTGACGGTATCGAGAATATGCTGTAATGCATTGTGATTCCCCATCACGGCGCCAATCAAATCGGACAGCTCAACCCAGAAATGAAAAACGTAAACGCATTGCGCCAATACCAGGCCGAGATATAAGGGCAGTTGCAGCCAGCGGGTCAGAAAAAGAAAATGTGCAATCTGGGAAATTTTTTTGCCTGAAGCGGTATTGCCGGGATTATTGTGAGGTTCCATGTCATTCATTGTGCTTTCAAAAATGCGCAAGATTATCATAGTGGCGGTTAAACGGGCGGTTGAAAAACTATCCGCGTTGCTGCAAAAACAGGCTATCTGTCAGGTATAAACCGCGTTTCTTCACCTGTTTCTGCCGGGTTTCGATCGCCTCCCGGATGAATACTCCGATATTCATCATCACAAAGCTCAATACGCCACCGGCAACGGATCAAGACTGCGCCATAAATACCATGTAGCGACCGAACGCCAGGGTTGCCACGGCTTGGCGAGTGCAAGCATGGTTTTTTTGTCTACCGGTTGTTTATCATAATAGTGCCGGCTGATGGCGCGCTGCAGTCCGATATCGTCCAGCGGCAGCACATCTGGACGTTGCAGGTGGAAAATCAGGAACATTTCGGCGGTCCAGCGGCCGATTCCTTTCACCTGGGTCAGTTGAACGATGATGGCTTCATCATTCATGTCTTCCCACGCGGTTTCATTCAGTGCCCCTTGCGTGAAGTGCCGCGACAAATCCTGCAGGTAGGTTATTTTTTTTGCGGATAGTCCGCAGGCGCGCAATAAATCCTGTCCGGCTGCTGCGATTGTGTGCGGCGTCATGTCAGGAATGGCGCGGATAACTTTTTGCCAGACACTTTCTGCGGCCTTGACGGAAATCTGCTGGCCGACGATGGAACGGGCCAGGGTGGTGAAAGCGCAGCCGTGTGAAGTGAGTATGCCGCCTTCAAATTGCCGGATTAATTGGCGCATGACTGTGTCGCACGCGGCCAGTTCTTGTGTTGCTTGTGTCCAGTATAAGGGCGTCATGGTGTTCTTGCAGCGGGAATATTCAGTGCCGGAAGTGTGCGGTTTTTTGCGCGCGTAAACAAGCCTGCTCACAGTCATGATCATCACAAAATTCACAATCCACATTTAATATTTTGGCTATCTATCTTATTTATTTGAATATTTTATTGTTGATTCAATGGCAATGCGCATTGTCTTTAAGTCTTTGTCATATAACTATAAAAACCCAAATTGTTGCTTGACTATCGGGGTTTTTTTGATTAAAGTGGGGCTTGGTGGGAAAATGTGGGAAAATTTGGCGGGCCCCGATAAATTTTTCCCAATTATGAGGAGACAGCATGTTTCGTGGCATCACGCAACTCAGTCTGGATGCGAAAGGTAGGCTTGCGATACCCGCAAGATACCGTGGCGAGCTGATGTCTTCCTGCACGGGGCATTTGATAGTCACTGTTGATCCTTCAAGGTGTTTGTTGATTTATCCTCAGCCAGCCTGGGAACCGATAGAACAAAAACTCAATAATCTTTCCAG
>CAZDYN010000306.1:0-2954 GCA_964509635.1 uncultured Nitrosomonas sp.
CAAACGGAGACGGTCTGGCGGCAAGCTAACAAATATAAAGTGCCGCGATTAGCATTTGTCAATAAAATGGACAGATCGGGTGCGAATTTTATGCGTGTATATGAGCAGATAAAAACGCGACTTAAAGCCTTTCCTGTGCCGGTGCAGTTGCCGATAGGGGCTGAAGATAAGTTCGATGGTGTTATCGACTTAATTAAGATGAAAGCTATCTATTGGGATGATGAAAGCCGCGGTATGAAGTTTGAAGAACGTGATATACCGGAAAATCTGAAGGCCGATGCGCAAACTTGGCGTGAAAAAATGCTTGAATCAGCGGCTGAAGCCAATGAAGATCTGATGAATAAGTATCTTGAAAGCGGCGATCTGGAAGTTGCAGAGATCAAGAGCGGTCTGCGTGTGCGGACTATTAATAATGAAATAGTTCCAATGATGTGCGGAACAGCCTTTAAGAATAAAGGTGTGCAAGCGATGTTGGATGCAGTCATAGATTTTATGCCTTCACCCACAGATATTCTGGCAATACAAGGAGAGAATGAAAATGGTGAATCTGATAAAAGGACGGCGGATGATAATGAACCATTTTCGGCGCTCGCATTCAAGATTGCGACAGATCCGTATGTAGGGCAATTAATCTTCTTTAGAGTTTATTCTGGAGTAGTAACATCGGGCGATACAATTTATAATCCGGTCAAAGGAAAAAAAGAAAGAATTGGCAGGATATTGCAGATGCATGCTAATCAGCGCGAAGAGATTAAAGAGGTGCGGGCGGGGGATATAGCTGCAGCTGTTGGCTTAAAGGATGTTGTTACAGGTGATACTTTATGTGATCCGCAAAAAATAATCACGCTGGAAAGAATGGATTTTCCTGAACCGGTAATTCATGTGGCGGTTGAGCCAAAAACAAAAATGGATCAGGAGAAAATGGGTATCGCTCTGAATAGACTCGCTCAAGAGGATCCTTCGTTCAGAGTTAGAACGGACGAAGAATCCGGACAGACAATTATTTCTGGAATGGGAGAATTGCATCTGGAAATTATTGTTGATCGTATGAAACGGGAGTTCGGTGTAGAAGCTAACGTGGGTGCGCCACAAGTAGCGTATCGCGAGGCCATAAGAAAATCTGTTGAAATTGAAGGTAAATTTGTAAAACAATCTGGTGGGCGAGGTCAGTATGGCCATGTGTGGCTCAGGATGGAGCCAAATGAAACCGGAAAAGGTTTTGAATTTGTCGATGAAATAAAGGGTGGCTCGGTTCCGCGTGAATATATCCCTGCGGTTGAAAAAGGTCTGTTAGAGACGCTACCGAGTGGTGTGTTGGCGGGTTACCCTGTTGTTGATGTGAAAGTTACACTCTTTGACGGTTCATATCATGATGTGGATTCTAATGAAAATGCATTCAAAATGGCAGCATCGATAGCATTCAAAGATGGTATGAGAAAAGCTAATCCAGTCTTGCTGGAACCTATGATGGCAGTGGAAGTTGAATCGCCCGAAGATTTTATGGGAAATGTAGTTGGGGATTTATCATCAAGGAGAGGCATGATTCAAGGAATGGAAGATGTGCCAGGATTAAAAGTGATTCGGGCTGAAGTGCCTTTGGCTGAAATGTTTGGATATTCAACTACATTGAGATCAGCCACGCAAGGTAGGGCAACATATACGATGGAGTTTAAACATTATTCTGAAGCCCCAAAGAATGTAGCGGAAGCGATAATAAATAAGAAATAATTGAATTGTATAGAGTGTAAAAGGATAGGTCATGGCAAAAAGTAAATTTGAGCGGTCGAAGCCACACGTAAACGTTGGAACGATAGGACACGTAGATCATGGTAAGACGACGCTCACGGCGGCGATTACGACGATATTGACGAAGAAGTTTGGTGGAGAGGCGAAGAGTTACGATCAGATTGACTCGGCGCCGGAAGAGCGTGCGCGCGGAATTACGATTAATACGGCGCATGTTGAGTATGAAACGGCTCGACGCCATTATGCGCATGTGGACTGTCCTGGGCATGCGGATTATGTGAAGAACATGATTACCGGTGCTGCGCAAATGGACGGGGCAATCCTTGTGGTATCAGCGGCTGATGGCCCGATGCCGCAAACACGTGAGCATATATTGCTGGCGCGTCAAGTGGGTGTGCCATACATTATTGTGTATATGAATAAAGCCGACATGGTTGATGATGCCGAATTGATTGAATTGGTGGAAATGGAAATCCGCGAACTGTTATCAAAATATGACTTCCCTGGGGATGATACTCCGATTATTGTCGGGTCGGCGTTGAAAGCATTGGAAGGCGATCAGAGTGATATAGGCGAGGCTTCCATACTGAAGCTGGCGGAAGCGTTGGACAGTTATATACCGCAACCGGAACGTGCGATCGATGGCGCATTTATTATGCCGGTTGAAGATGTATTCTCAATCTCGGGTCGTGGTACGGTTGTAACGGGCCGCGTAGAAAGGGGCATTGTTAAGGTTGGAGATGAGATTGAGATTGTCGGTCTTAAACCTACGCTAAAAACGGTATGCACGGGTGTTGAAATGTTCCGCAAGCTGCTGGATCAGGGTCAGGCAGGTGATAATGTGGGAATATTGCTGCGCGGAACGAAGCGTGAAGAAGTGGAGCGTGGACAAGTTCTGGCGAAACCCGGAAGTATATCGCCGCATACTAAATTCACGGCTGAAATATATGTGTTAAGTAAAGAAGAAGGCGGAAGACATACGCCATTTTTTCCTGGATATCGCCCGCAGTTTTATTTTAGAACGACTGATGTGACCGGCGCAATAGAATTGCCGGCGGGGACGGAGATGGTGATGCCTGGTGATAATGTATCGGTGACGGTGAATTTAATAGCGCCGATTGCAATGGAAGATGGTTTGCGTTTTGCGATACGAGAAGGTGGAAGAACAGTCGGTGCTGGTGTTGTCGCAAAAATTATTGAGTGATTTC
>CAZDYN010000307.1:0-2952 GCA_964509635.1 uncultured Nitrosomonas sp.
AATTTTGAGGCGCATAGCGAGACTATGCAACGAAAAATTGAGGAAATATGAACCGCTGTCCCATTGGCGCAGTAGATTAGCTTTAATTCCGACAGGCTCCTGGTGTAGCCACATCAATACTTCCTTTTGCTTATCTCATCTTCCTGCATCAGATAAAAATCCATTGATCTATTGGCATGTTTTTTGCTTGTATCATAAAAGCAAACTCCGTGAAAGCATAGGAAGCAAAGTCGCTGATATGCCAGGCTATGCAGCAAGATGAGATAGTGCTCGTAATCAATGGAATATCCAGTAGAAATACTTTCGATGGAAATCCATGCAGTTTTGTTTTTTATTTTAACTAGAAGGATAAATCGTAAATGTATATTAATAACCAAACTCTTCAGACTTCCGGTTTGTTGGCACAGATAATCACCAAATCTTTGCAATTAAACAAATTTAACGCAAATAAAGTTACTCCGTTTATTAAACAAATATATGCTTTATTGGTCGCGTTATTGTTCGTTTTTAGTACGATTCTGATCCCTTGGAAAACAACACAGGCCGCATCTATGACCACTCCGGTTAAATGGCATCCTGGACACTATATGGTGCTTGTGGGTAATGAAAAAAATAATCCAAATTTTTCAAGGTATATCAATGAAGTATACAGCGAACTCGATCAAACACCGGCGTTGCGAGGAGTAGTAGTTCGTTATAGCTGGGGAGAGATTGAAACTGAAAAGGACGTATATGATTTCACATCTATTGATAAGCTGCTTACTAAGCTTGCGGCAAAAAATAAGCGGCTTGTCATTCTGCTAGTAAAGAAATCCACGTCTTCTAATTCCATAGAAGTTAATAAAGCTGAAGAAAATCTTGTACCAGCTTATGCGAAAGAAGCAATATATGAAGGGGGAATATACGGCGTTACTACAACAGGCAGCACTAGCCTCAAAGGTTACGGCACGAAGCTATGGAATTATCAAGTATATGATCGTATGACGCTATTAATTCAAGCATTGGGAGCCCGCTATAACGGCCATGCTCACTTCGAGGGAATAGGCCTGACAGAATCCACAATGGGGCGGCCACTAATAACGTTAACGAGTACTCAAATAAATGCATATTATGAAAATCAGCTCAAGCTGAACCTTAGATTGCGCGCAAACTTTCCCAATACCATGACATTCCAGTACACGAATTTTCCGCGCAGTATTCTCGAATCCTACATTGATACATTCAAGGCAAAAGGAATAGCATTGGGTAATTCGGATGTTTTTATTGAAGATGAAACTCTGCTTTACCCAGGAACAAAAACCTCTCCTAGAGGTGTATACACATACTACCCTGAGAATTCCGGGATTATGCCGCTGGCAGTTCAAATTGCAAAAGCAAATTTTGAAAATACCAAATTTGATGGAACCGGCTATACACCTACAATTCCTGAGCTGCTTGATTTCGCACGTGACTATCTCAAGGTCAATTATCTTTTCTGGACTCGACTGCCTACCTATAATTCAGAAGTATTATCGGTATTGAGGTGGAAGAAACAGACCAGTACTCCGTCAGGTGGATTGAACTCGGTTTGTCCAAGTGTTTATTCTTCCTGCGTCGATTAGATTTTTACCAATCAGCTTGAGATTCCCCGTGGTCTTGCCACGGGGAGAAGTGGCTCGGTTGGCAGCGTGAGCAAATTCACATGGAAGACGACGAACATAAGCATTGCTTTTACGTGTCCGCCCGGATTTATGCTTGCCTGTTGATTCGTTATTGCCCGGACAGGTACCAACCCATGAAGCCAGGCGATCCGCACTGCCAAAGGCATATCCATATCGTTGCCGATTTGCACCAGCAGCATGGCGGCATCTGCATGAGCCGGTAGTCAGGTTCAGAATGAAGAATCAAAGACTAATAGCCCAATATCAGGTTTTCTAATTTGGTTTTAAAAGGTGATGCAGAATGAAATTTATTGCCTATCCAACCTGCGATACTGAATCGCTTCGGCAATATGCTGATTACTGATTTTCTCAACACCCGCCAAATCCGCAATTGTGCGTGCGACTTTCAAAATGCGGTGATACGCACGTGCTGACAGGTTTAACCGGTTGATTGCTTGTTTCAAAAGAGTCTCACTGGCGTTATCCAAAGCGCAATGCTGATCAATTTCTTTGACGCTCAAACGGCTATTGGTTTTTCCCTGCCGGTTAAGCTGTTGTTGGTGTGATTCTGTTACGCGTGTTCTTATTATGTTACTTTTTTCGCCGGTTGTGCGCTGCCGCATCAATTCCTCTTGCGGTATTGCGGGAACTTCGATTTGCATGTCGATGCGATCCAGCAAAGGGCCTGAAATCCGGCCACGGTAGCGGTTTACCTGGTCAGGTGTACAATGACATTTCCCGGAAGGATGGCCCAGATAGCCGCAGGGGCAAGGGTTCATCGCAGCAATCAGTTGAAATTGCGCCGGGAATTCGGCTTGCCGGGCGGCGCGGGAGATGGTGATTTTTCCCGATTCCAGCGGTTCGCGCAGCACTTCCAGAACTTTTCGGTCGAATTCGGCCAGTTCATCGAGAAACAGCACGCCGTGCATCGCCAGCGAAATTTCACCGGGACGGGGATGGCTGCCGCCGCCTACCAGTGCGACGCCGGAGGCGGTGTGGTGCGGGGAACGGAATGGCCTCCGCTTCCAGTTCTCGATATTGAAACTGCCGCGGCTGAGCGATTGTATCGCGGCGGATTCCAATGCTTCCGCTTCGGTCATGGGCGGCAGAATGCCGGGAAAGCGTGCTGCCAGCATGGATTTTCCAGTGCCGGGAGGACCGATCATCAGAATACTATGTCCACCGGCAGCAGCAATTTCCAGTGCGCGTTTTGCGTGTGCCTGGCCTTTGACTTCGTCAAAATCCGGGTAGCTTTCAATCGGAACTTCAGGGTCGCTGTGATAGATCGGCAACGGTTCATGTCCACTCAGAT
>CAZDYN010000308.1:0-2934 GCA_964509635.1 uncultured Nitrosomonas sp.
CGGGCCGCTATCCGTCCACAACACATTGCCGGCATGACAATCTCCATGCAGACGCAGCATCTTTACACCATTACCGGCACGCGCAAAACAATGACGCACGCTGGCCAATGCTTGCTCTGCCGTGCTGCGATAGGCAGCATCGAGATCAGCGGGAATAAAATTATTGGCCAGCAGAAAATCCAGCGGTTCCACACCGAAGCTCACCACATTCAATGCCGGGCGATGTTCAAACGGCTTGAGTGCGCCAATAGCGTGAATGCGGCCGAGAAAGCGCCCCATCCATTCCAGCGTGTTGCGGTCGTCGAATTCAGGCGCACGTCCGCCGTGTTTAGGAAAAACGGCAAAGCGGAATTCTGCGAAGGTGTGTAGTGTTTTTCCATCCAGCACCAATGCGGGCACCACAGGAATTTCATACTCAACCAATTCCTGCACGAAAGCATGTTCTTCAAGTATGGCTTCATCCGTCCAGCGCCCCG
Source organism: uncultured Nitrosomonas sp. (assembly GCA_964509635.1). Lineage (GTDB taxonomy): Bacteria > Pseudomonadota > Gammaproteobacteria > Burkholderiales > Nitrosomonadaceae > Nitrosomonas. The sequence continues at coordinate 477 of CAZDYN010000308.1, forward strand.
GTCGATAGAATTTTGCCACCAGCGGCAAACCTTCTTCCATGCCAACTTGATAGACGCGATTCTCATAGCTGTTAAGTGCCGACAGACGGCCATCGCAGTGGTAACCCAGGCTGTCCAGCGCGTTCATGACGCAATCCGGAGTCAGTAAAGCGAAAGTTGGTGTTGTCACTGTTAACCGGCCGTCTAAAAGATTGATAAAAACTGATGGCGCTGGAGTACGGCTTCCTCCTGCTTTTGCAGTCAGTGTTTAACTGCTCGTCCGGATCCTGCGAGGCACTTCACTCTGAAAAGAATTCGCGTGCCTTATCCATCCAGGATTTAGCACGAGGACTGTGGCGAGGACCATCTTTCAGACTGATGGCTTCCAGCTCTTCCAGTAGCTCTTTCTGACGCGCCGTCAGTTTGACCGGCGTTTCCACAACCACATGACACAGCAGATCACCTTTATCATGACTGCGCACACCTTTGATACCCTTATTACGCAAGCGGAAAATCTTGCCTGTTTGCGTTTCCGCCGGCACCTTGATTTTCGCGTGCCCTTCGAGGGTGGGCACTTCAATTTCCCCGCCTAACGCAGCGACACTAAAGCTGATGGGTATTTCGCAGTGCAGATTGTCGCCGTCACGGCGGAAAACGGAATGCGCCGATAAATGAATGACCACATACAGATCGCCGGGCGGACCGCCATTTAAACCGGCCTCGCCTTCACCCGAGATACGAATACGATCGCCATCGTCAACCCCTTCCGGTATTTTTACATTGAGCGTTTTGTTTTGCTTGACGCGCCCTACGCCGTGGCAGGTTGCGCAAGGATGCGTGATAATTTTGCCATTACCCTGGCACTTGGGACAGGTTTGCTGGATGGAAAAGAATCCCTGCTGCATTCTGACCTGTCCGTGTCCATTACAGGTAGGGCAGGTTTTCGGCGAGCTGCCGGGTTTGGAACCGCTGCCATGACAGGTATCGCAGTTTTCCATCGTCGGGATGCGGATTTTTGTTTCGGTTCCGTGTGCCGCCTGTTCCAGGGAAATCTCCAGGTTGTAACGTAAATCGGAACCCCGGTGCATATTTGAACGTGCATTGCGGCCGCCGAAAATGTCGCCGAAAATGTCACTGAATGCGTCACTGAATCCCTGTGCGCCGGCACCGCCGCCTGCGGCATTTGCATCCACGCCGGCATGGCCAAACTGGTCGTAAGCGGCCCGTTTATTCGGATCCGTCAATATTTCATAAGCTTCCTTGGCTTCTTTAAACATCTCTTCCGATTTAACATCACCGGCATTACGATCGGGATGATATTTCATGGCCAATTTACGATATGCCTTCTTGATTGCAGTTTCATCGGCATCGCGGCTGACACCGAGCACTTGATAGTAATCGCGCTTACTCATATTGATTTCCTGCTACCGTAATAAATTCCGTGGTGCTCTCTGATTTTAAAAATGTTTCCAATCCCATATCAAACAACATTAAAACGCAGAGCACGCGGAAGAGTTCCCTATTTCTCCCTTCCCGCGTCTCTGCGTTTGATTGCTTCAACAAAAATTATTTCTTGTTTTTGACTTCCTCAAACTCGGCATCCACCACTTCGCCTTCCACCGGTTTTTCGTCGCGGCTGGATGAAGATCCGCTTTCAGGTTGCGCTTGCTGGCCTTGCTGTTCATTTTGCTGATACATTTTTTCGGCCAGTTTATGCGCCGCTTCGGTCAAAGCCTGGGTTTTTGCATCGATATCGTCTTTGCTATCGGTTTTAAGCACATCCTCGGCATCTTTTAATGCGGCTTCGATCTTGGCTTTCTCATCATCGCTCAATTGATCGCCATGTTCCTTCAGTGATTTCTTAACCGAATGAATCATCGCATCACACTGATTACGGCTGGAAATCAATTCCAGCGCCTTATGATCTTCCTCGGCATGCGCTTCCGCATCTTTGACCATGCGTTCGACTTCCGCATCCGACAAACCGGAGCTTGCCTGGATTTTGATCTTGTTTTCCTTGCCGGTGGCCTTGTCTTTTGCCGATACGTGCAAAATACCATTGGCATCGATATCAAAGGTCACTTCGATCTGCGGCATGCCGCGCGGTGCAGGGGGGATGTCACTCAGATTAAACTGTCCCAGGCTCTTATTGCCTGACGCCATCTCACGTTCACCCTGCAGCACATGGATGGTCACAGCGGTCTGATTCTCCTCCGCGGTAGAAAATACCTGCTGCGCTTTGGTCGGGATTGTAGTGTTTTTCTGGATCAGCTTGGTCATCACGCCGCCCAGCGTTTCAATACCCAGAGACAAAGGCGTCACATCCAGCAGCAAGACATCCTTCACGTCGCCCTGCAACACACCGCCCTGAATAGCCGCCCCCACCGCTACCGCTTCATCGGGATTCACATCCTTACGCGGCTCCTTGCCGAATATTTCCTTAACCTTATCCTGCACTTTCGGCATACGGGTTTGTCCG
>CAZDYN010000309.1:0-2572 GCA_964509635.1 uncultured Nitrosomonas sp.
CTGGAATTAGACGGAGAAGTTGTGCGACTTGCAGATCCGCATATTGGATTGTTGCATCGCGCAACCGAAAAGCTGGCAGAAAATAAAACATATATTCAATCCGTTCCATATATGGATCGATTGGATTATGTCTCCATGATGGTTAATGAACATGCATATGTCATGGCTATCGAGAAATTGCTGCAAATTGATGTGCCAATAAGAGCTCAATATATACGGGTAATGTTTGACGAAATTACTCGTATATTGAACCATTTATTGTGGATTGGTGCGCATGCGTTGGATGTCGGTGCAATGACAATGTTTCTGTATGCTTTTCGTGAAAGAGAAGACTTGATGGATTGTTATGAGGCAGTATCAGGAGCGCGAATGCACGCTGCTTATTATCGACCGGGCGGTGTATATCGTGATTTACCGGACACAATGCCACGGTATCAGCCCTCTAAAATTCATAGCGAGAAACAAACACGTTTACGGAATGCCAATCGAGAAGGTTCTTTGCTAGATTTTATTGAGGACTTTACAAATCGTTTTCCAACATATGTTGATGAGTACGAAACGCTGTTGACGGATAATAGAATCTGGAAACAGCGTTTAGTTGATATCGGAATTGTTTCTCCAGAGCGCGCTAAAGCATTAGGTTTTACAGGCCCGATGTTACGTGGTTCTGGTGTAGAGTGGGATATAAGAAAAAAAGAACCTTATGAAGTTTATGACCGCCTCGATTTTGATATACCGGTAGGGGTTAATGGTGATTGTTATGATCGCTATTTAGTGCGTATGGAAGAATTTCGTCAATCAAATCGAATTATTAAGCAGTGTGTCGATTGGCTGCGCAAGAATCCAGGTCCGGTGATTACTGATAATCATAAAGTAGCGCCACCGTCACGTATCAATATGAAGCAAAATATGGAAGAAATGATTCATCATTTCAAGTTATTTACGGAAGGTTTTCATGTGCCGCCAGGTGAAGCGTATGTAGCAGTAGAGCATCCGAAAGGTGAGTTTGGCATTTACTTGGTATCCAATGGCGCCAATAAACCGTATCGATTGAAAATACGGGCTCCCGGATTTGCACATTTGGCAGCATTGGATGAAATGTCGAGAGGGCATATGATTTCCGATGTGGTCGCAATTATTGGCACACAAGATATAGTATTTGGTGAGATAGATAGATAACGATGTTAAGCACTGAATCCCTAAAACGCATAGATCAAGAGATCGCTAAGTATCCGGTAGGTCAGAAACAATCCGCTGTCATGTCGGCACTCGCCATTGCACAAGAAGAAAAAGGTTGGTTGGCTCATGAAACAATGAATTTTGTTGCTGAGTATTTGGGTATGCCACCGATTGCAGTCTATGAGGTAGCTACATTTTATAATATGTATAACCTGGAGCCTATAGGCAAGTACAAGATCACGATATGTACTAATTTACCTTGTGCATTATCCGGTAGCAACGAGAGCGCTGCCTATATCAAGCAGAAATTAGGCATAGAATTCAATCAGACAACATCTGATGGAAAGTTTACTCTAAAAGAAGGCGAATGTTTTGGTGCTTGCGGTGATGCACCGGTTTTATTGGTAAACAACAGACGCATGTGCAGTTTTATGTCCAACGAAATGATCGATAAATTGTTGAAGGAACTGAGCGAATGAATCAGTACCCACAAACATTAATGAATGGTGTTGATTCTTCAAATTCTGAAAACTGGCGGCTGAGAAGTTATGAAAAACGGGAAGGGTATGCTGCTCTTAGAAAAATATTCGCAAAGAAAATTACACCAGAAGAAGTTATTGAAGAAGTCAAAAAATCTGCACTTCGCGGACGTGGCGGTGCTGGTTTTCCTACTGGGTTGAAGTGGAGCTTCATGCCCAAAGGGTATGAAGGAGACAAATATATTGTTTGTAATTCCGATGAAGGAGAGCCGGGCACATTCAAGGATCGTGATATTATGCGATTCAATCCTCATCTGTTGATCGAAGGAATGATAATTGCGGCGTATGCGATGAGTGTTAAAGCTGGCTACAACTATATTCATGGCGAAATATGGGAAACCTATGAGCGGATGGAAGAGGCTGTAGAGGAAGCGCGGGCTGCTGGATACCTAGGTAATAACATTTTAGGCTCATCGTTTAGTTTCCAGCTTTATAATCATCATGGTTATGGTGCATATATCTGTGGTGAGGAGACAGCATTACTGGAATCGATAGAAGGTAAGAAAGGTCAACCGCGCTTTAAACCGCCATTCCCTGCCAATTACGGTCTATATGGCAAACCGACTACCATTAATAATACTGAAACTTTTGCTTCAGTTCCTTGGATTATTCGTAACGGTGGCGAGAGATATCTCCAACTTGGAAAGCCTAATAATGGTGGTACAAAAATTTTTTCGGTATCCGGTCATGTCAATAAGCCTGGCAATTATGAAATACCTTTAGGTACGCCGTTTGCTGAATTATTGGAATTGGCTGGCGGAATGCGTGGTGGTCGCAAATTGAAGGGATGTATTCCGGGAGGGTCATCAATGCCGGTTTTACCCGGCGATATCATGATGCAAACGGATATGGAT
>CAZDYN010000309.1:2582-2933 GCA_964509635.1 uncultured Nitrosomonas sp.
GCGGTCGCGATCCGGGCCGCCTGCCTCGTGGTGCTGGGCGCCACGCTGGCCGCCTGCGGTGGCGGTGGCGGTGACGGCGGGGGCCCGCCGCCGCCACCCCCGGCCGCGGATACCACGCCGCCGCGTGTGCCGCAGGGCGGCAGTGCTGCCTATATTACTGATTCGATTGCTAAAGCCGGATCCATGTTGGGATCAGGAGCTGTTATTGTCATGGATGATACGACTTGCATGGTTAGAGCACTGGAGCGCTTGTCCTATTTTTACTACGAAGAATCCTGCGGGCAATGCACACCATGCCGTGAAGGAACCGGATGGCTTGTGCGCCTACTTCACCGAATTAAAGAAGGCCAT
>CAZDYN010000310.1:0-2916 GCA_964509635.1 uncultured Nitrosomonas sp.
GGTTGAAAATACCGATCTGGCCTTTGGCGGGGGATTTCTGGTGCACACGCCACAGAAAATCATGACCGAGTTCTTCCGGTGATGGCGTCTTGAATGTCACCACCTTGCAGCCTTGCGGATTAACGCCCGACATCACGCTTTTAATGGTGCCGTCCTTGCCGCTGGTATCCATCCCCTGCAATACGATCAGCAATGCCCGGTTGCCGTTGGCGTAAAGACGTTCCTGCAGCTCGCTGAGTTTGCCGGTCAACTTTTCTGTGACGGCGCGGGCTTTTTCCTTGCCTTGACCGGTTTTTTCATAGCTGCCGGTATCATCGGGGTCGAAATGCGACAGAATCAACTTGCTGCCGGGTTTTACCGGGTGGTTTTTCATGTAAGATTTGCCCTTATCGGCGTGCAAACAGAATGCAAACGAAGGCGGTTTATCCAACGGTAATTATCCAGAGTGCTCCGGAGTGAATAATCGATCATTTTCCCAAAATTCATACGTAAAATAGGTTGTTTAAAACTATTATTTTTATGAACGCGGGCAGTTTGAGTTCTCCTGAACAATGTGAATCTGATTGGCTGGAAGATTTGTGAGGTTCGTGTGCACCCCTGATGGCCACTCAATGACTACCGATTCCGCAAATGTATTCTGTGCCAGGCCAAAATGCAGCCGGCGATCATCCTGGATGCCATTCCGGGTACCCCCCCCTTGCAGCCGCGCCTGTTTCTGCCCGCCGGCCTGAACCACAACCCGGGCGCCAATGCCGTCACGATTAGACTGACAGCCTTCCAGAACGATCTTCAACCAATGATTGCTGCCACCCTTATTGTGTAAAAGATAGCGGCGCCCGAAATGAAAAGGAAAATCATGTTCGCCCCCATCAGTAACCAGCAAATCCAGATAACCATCATTGTCATAGTCGGCGACACTGACTCTTCCGCCAGTACCCAGCCGTTTGGTACTCACGCCCGGCGCATTGGCGACCAGCACGAAAGCGCCGCCGCCAATATTTTCGAGCAACAGATTAGGTTTATTGCGAAGCCCGGCGCCACAGGAAAGATAAAGGTCGATATCCATATCATTATCGAAATCACCGGCAGCAACCGAAGTACATTCAAATGTCCCGTTAACTCCCAAATCAGTAACAAAAAACTTGCCGTCGCGCCGGGTAAGCATTACTGGTTCAAAACCAACATTTTGAGTCCAGAGCGTACCGCCGTCATTGGTCACGTTTGTGAATTCGGTATCATTGGACAAAAATTTTGCCCGGAAATTAGTCTTTCCGCGCACCTCGATTCGCCATTGCGCCAGATCCGGATTCCAGCCAACATAAATACCCGGTGTGACTCGTAAATTTTCGCTCATGATATTCCAGACAGCGGGATCGGCAGCATCCAATGACAATTCGATAATTTTCCATCGCCTTTCATTGATAAAATTAAAGACGTATTCAGCCAGTTTATCACCCAAAGTACCGACACGAATCATATCAGGAGTCCAGGTTGATCCATACACTTGGATAACCAAGCGGGATGTTCCGGTAAGTCTGAAGTTAACCGCCTCAGTTGAGGCCAGGGACAATTTATGCACATCTACAAAAACCTGGCGACGGTTGTCCGGATCATGCAACCATGAATTCACTTCGGACTTGGCACGTACCGCCAATAGATCATCACTGAGGTCGCCATCAAAATCCGCAACCGCTACATCCTTAACATTAAGGATTTTCGAATTGGGTTCCCATGCTACCGGGAGCGGTATATCCTCACCCAATCGATAAAGCTTGTTCGGATAAGGACCGCCACCAAATACAAGATGCGTAGCCGAATCGAAGTAAGCCAGCTGTGCGGAAAAACTTTTGGTGCCCATAGTCATGCTCGATATTGGAACAAAACTTCCGTTATTCTGCTGGAGCATCAGGCGGCTAGGCCCTAAGGTATCCGGGCGCAAATAATTGATCATGTATAGATCCAATAAGCCATCATTATTCCAATCCAACCACAAAGGTGTCCGCCCGCGGCCAAAGGAATCGTTGAGCCCGCGGGCGTCGGCTTCATTGGTCAATATACTTGCCTGGTTAACATAGAATGGTTTATTGATTTGCGCGGTGCCTCCAATAGTCCCATAAAGTTCAATCAAATCCGGGTCTCCATCATTGTCGAAATCAGCCCATGCGCCGCCATGTGCATCCAGAAACGGTTTTCCTTGCCAGAACTCACTTAATCGTTCGCTGAAGGTGCCATCACCATTATTGATATATAGGCTTGGCCGATACATATGATTGCTGATCCAGACATCAAGCAAACCATCACCATCAAAATCTACCCACGAAGAGCCATATCCTCCATACAGAGAGGTCGTCAGACCGGCTGCCAAAGTCCGATCTTCAAATGCTATGTCGGAGTGTGCTGTTTGAGCAGTGACAATAATCAGTGCAGCCGCATAACTGATAATTATTTTACTCATTAGTTTATGAAACCAGCCTTGCTGGCTGTAACCCATGCGAACAAACGGCTTCACCCGAACTTTTAATTCCATTGTCTTCATGGTATGTACCCTTCTTTTTAGAATTTATTGATATGGTCACAAGAAAGTTTGAGAGAAATACCCCCATGCTTTTTTTGGATATGATAATTCGCGCCAGTTAATGACCGATTCCTTAATTATGTTTTCAGCATAAGAACTTATTTGCTGATTTTGCACTGTAACTTTTAGAAACACTGGGCGCTATAGTTAATAGCTCCCGTATTTGCCGGTACATTTGTCCTGCATTGGTCAGTATGCTTATGCAGTTTTAAATAACTATCATTAAAGAAATCATTATCCTTTTTAAGAAAACTGGGAATAAGCTAAAGTCTTAAATTTTCCTAAGAAATTGCTTAATTTTATTGACGTAACGAAGTGACCTGGTCAGATATCTGCCTATC
>CAZDYN010000311.1:0-2911 GCA_964509635.1 uncultured Nitrosomonas sp.
GTGTCGCTCCCCTGCTCCGCTATGGTTGTTTTTTGTTGTTCCGCCACTGATCCCGATGAAGCTTAGAGGCGGTCGGTTATGCGGTCATTGCAGGAACGGCAAAGAGCAGAAACAAGGCGGTGAATACTATTTTGGGAATGGCGCGCCTGGGTTTTTCCAAGTGCTGGCTTGCTGAGTAATACAGCGGGAAAGCTTAATAGCTGGAAACGGCAACTCATTGAACAGGCGGCTGAGTTGTTTTCCAGAAGTACCGGTTCTAGCAAAGAGAACGGACAAACCATGGATGATTTACATCGTGTCATCGGACAACTGACGGTGGAACGCAATCTTTTAGCCAGAAAGCTCGATTATTACGGAGACTCCGAATAACTTGCATTTACCATTCCGAGCGTAGTGAGGAATCTTGAATAATCAATGCAATAGATTTCTCTCTCTGGTTCAAAATGACACTTGCCCAAGGGTTTCCTTAAAAAACAGCCGTGCGGTTGATTGACACCCGGATACCCAGATTCACTTGATAAAAAACGTCGTGGCGGGCGCAGGTTTGCCGATGTAATATCCTTGCGCGTAATCAATATCCATTTTTTCTATCAAAGAAAGTATTTCCGCGCTCTCGACAAACTCCGCGGTAATTTTCTTACCAAACCCTCTAGCCACACTGCATAACGCATTGACTAGGATCAGATCATCACTGCTTTCGGATAAATTGCGAATAAACGAGCCGTCAATTTTGACCACATCGACCGGCAGTTCCCTTAAATAATAAAATGAGGAAAAACCAACACCAAAATCATCCAGCACAAAACCGCAACCCAGTTCCTTAATTTCTATCATCAATCCGCGCGCGCCGGGCAAGTCTTCCAGCGCCGCTGTTTCCGTTATTTCAAACATCACACAGGCCGGATCCATATGATGCATTGTCAGCTCTTCCTTGAGAATCGGTAATAACTCAGGATCATTAAATGCATGGGCAGATAAATTGATTGAGAAGCTGACTTTGAATCCGGCCTGATAAATTCCGGCCACTTGGGCAATCGCTTTACGGAGCACCATATGATCGATTGCATGGATGAGTCCGGTATGTTCAGCAGCGGGAATAAAATCGGCAGGCGACAGCACGGTGCCGTCCTTATCGTGCATGCGCAGCAACACTTCATAGTGGGAAATCTCTTTCGATTTGACATGCATAATGGGCTGCAAATACAGTATAAAATTGTCATGCAAATGCGAATATTCAATTTTTTCTTTCCAGTACACTAAGGTATGAATGCGCTCGCGACTGCGGTCCTTATCGGAAAACAGGTACCAGGCATTACGCCCCATTGCTTTTGCTTGATACATGGCAAGATCCGCGGCGGCCAGCAAGTCATGAATATTGGCACCATGCTCAGGGAATAACGCGATACCGATACTGGCGGAAATTTTGTGAGTACGGTTGTTAATGGTTAGTTGCGCCTGCCCCAATTGATCAAGCACTTTCTTGGCAACCTCGATGGCACCGCCGGCATTGATTTCCGGCAAGATAATCGCAAACTCATCGCCCCCCAGGCGGCCGGTAATATCATCCGCACGAATAGTCTGGGCCAGCATGCTTGCGACCATTTTCAGAAGTGCATCGCCGGCCTGATGGCCGCTGGTGTCATTGATGTATTTGAAGCGGTCCAGATCAAAAAATAATAGCGCGCCCGGATGCCGGTAGCGTTCCGCGCGGCTCAGCACTTGCTCGAGCTCTTCGCTGAAACGGCGGCGGTTAAACATATTAGTCAAAGGATCATGATCCGCCAGCCAGGCCAGGTGCCCTTCGACCCGTTTATATTCGGTGACATCCAAGCCTACCGACAAGATTGACGGATCATCTTCGGATTGTTTCAGCAGGTGCGAATGCAACCAGGCGACATGGCGTGTCGTACCATCCTTGCAATGGGTTATGGCTTCATGGCGCAACTGCATTCTTTTCCCGGAGTGAATCTCTTTAAAGCGGGAAAGCGAGTCTTGCGTTTCATACTCCGGGATCAGAATATTCAGGAAGGATTTACCCAACAGCTCACTTTCCGTATAGCGGGTCAGCATTTCACCATAAGCGTTTAATGACATGACCCTGCCTTCTGAATTCTGTGTCAGAACAATAGCCTGAGCTGTATCCAGCAGATTCTCGACAAAATCCCTTTCTTTACTGAGCGCATTCTTTTGCTCAATAAGCATTTTTGTCCGGTTGGATACTTCCTGTTCCAGTTTTTCCAGTTGCAATGACAAGGATACGGCGGCTTCCGATAGCGTATCCACTTCATCCCGGAAACGCTGCACCCGGTCCGTCGAAGCCAGCGATAGGCGAAATTTCTCAAATTGCCCGCTGGCAAGCAATGGCAGCATAAAAGCGACATCTTTCAGTTTTGCCAGCAATCTCGTGAAAATCAGAAACAATAAAATTTCAGAGAAAATGAGTCCCAGCAAACCGATTAATGCAATTTTCCAGATCGAATCATGAATATTATTCACTGCCGCCGTAACATCCGTCAGCATAATCAGATGCGCTTTGTCAGGTTCGTAGGAATTAAGCGGGAATAATTTGATTTGTTGATACTGCTCATTCCAGCGTACCTGAATACCCTCATTCAGCATATACATATCCGGGTGAGTCTGGGCAACCCGGTTCAGAATTTCCTGATTTCGCTCCTTGTTGGTAAGCGCTGAAACATGAACATTCCAGCGCAGCAAATCAAAATCATTCTGCAGCAGTACGTTATCCGGTTCTTTGATCAGCAGACCTATATCCGCGCCGGATATGCGTTTGAAGGCCAGAAACACATCCGCCAGGGAAATTCCCATAACCACGACACCGGCTTTCTTTCCTTCTACTAATAGTGGAGCCACGATGTACTGTATACAACTTTCCCTGCACAGCAAAGGATTG
>CAZDYN010000312.1:0-2898 GCA_964509635.1 uncultured Nitrosomonas sp.
ATTAAAGATTCCTCTCTGCGTTCGGAATGACAAATACGAGTTATTCAGAGTTTCCACGGAATAAGCATTGCGGGAATAGCGGCTGACGCGCTATCGGAGTAATGGGCAATCAGGTTCCTTTCTTTACTACGCAAATCATTATTCAGGAAAACAGCTCTATGACATCGCAACCGGTTTCCGGCAAGACGCCCGCCGTCACCATGCAGGGCTCTGAACACCTTTATCAATGGCTGGAGAGCGAGCAGATCAGTCTTGCTTTTACGACCTATCAGACCAACCGGCTGTTTCTGGTCGGGCGCAAGGAAAACGGGCATCTGGCGGTCAATGAACGCCTCTTTGACAAACCGATGGGTTTGTATGCCAGCGATGACCGCCTCACCATGGCAACCCGCTACCAGATCTGGCAACTGGAAAACCGGCTGAGTAAAGACGAGCTGCATCAGGGTTGTGACCGGTTGTATGTCCCCGGTCAATCGCACACTACGGGTGACTTGAACGTGCATGATGTCGTGGTGACGCAAAAGCAGGAAATTCTGTTTGTGAATACCGATTTTAGCTGTCTGGCAACCTTGCAGGCGGGGTTTAGTTTTGCGCCCGTCTGGAAACCGCCGTTTATCACAAAGCTGGCGGCGGAAGACCGTTGCCATTTGAATGGTCTGGCCATGCAGGATGGCGAACCGATGTACGTGACGGCGTGCAGTGCAACCAATGAAGCGGCGGGATGGCGCAATCACCGGCAGGATGGCGGTATAGTGATGCATATCCCCAGTAATGAAATCGTTGCCGGAGGATTATCCATGCCGCATTCGCCGCGCTGGTATCAAGCTGGATTGTGGTTGCTCAACTCCGGCACGGGCGAGCTGGGTTATCTGGATGGCAGCCGGTTTGTCCCGGCTTTGTGCGCGGGCTGGCGTTCTGGAAAAATTACGCCCTGGTGGGGCTATCAAAATTACGTTCCAAGGCTTTCACAGGTTTGGCATTGGAACAGCGTCTCGCCGCGGACGATATGACTTCACAATGCGGTCTGGCCGTGATCGACCTGAACACGGGCAACGTATTGCATGCGCTGCACATCGGCGGAGTGGTTGAGGAATTGTTCGATGTCGTGGTGCTGCCCAATGCCCGCCAACCCAGAGCGTTAGGGTTTCAGGACGATGATATTGATCGGTTGATTTCTTTTCCCGGTTCGGGCGGGATGATTACCACCAAGCCCACGGTAAAACGCCCCGGTTTGAGCCAGCCTGTCCAGGTATCGGGTATACCGCGCGCATCGCAATTGGCGCAAGCGGAAGAACGGGCTGTTAAATATCAGAAAGTCTACCATCTCACCCCGGAAAACCTGTTGCCCTATGAAGCAATGACTTACCCGAGCTTGCGGCAACGCTGGCTAAAACGACCGCAACGGGGTGAGCTGTTTGGCATATCGGCGTCGATTGAAGGTGAGATGATCGGTTTGGCAATCGCGGAGTGCTGGCAGGACGGCGGGGAGCCGCAAGTTGAATTGTTATCATCGTATGTATTGCCCGCCTATCAGCACCAACCGGTTGAGAAGATATTACATCAACACTTGCAGCAAGCGGTTAATCGTATGATGCCCGATGCCAAGTGAGATCTTTGTTTAAAGGAATAGCATGTCAAATCCTGTTTTTAACTTAACTTCCGCTAATCCATTTGGCTTGCGTGATGTCAGTTGTAAAAGCGCCCCCGCTTTCGCTGATATCGACAACGATGGCGATTGGGATGTCTTCGCGGGTGATTGTTATGGTAATACGCTGTTTTTCAGGAACACGGGAACAGCCAGCAATCCGGCGTTTGCTTCCGTCAGCTCCAATCCGTTTGGCTTGAGCGATGCCGGTTACTACTCCAGCCCCACCTTTGTTGACATCGACGGCGATGGCGATCTGGATGCCTTCGTCGGTAATATGTACGGTGATACAAAGTTTTTCAGGAACACCGGGACCGTCAGCAGTCCGGCGTTTGCCGCCGCCGGTACCAATCCGTTTGGCTTGGGTAATGTGGGTTCGGCTTCCAGCCCCGCCTTTGCTGATATCGATGGCGACGGTGATCCGGATGCCTTCGTGGGTAATTATGATGGCAATACGTTGTTTTTCAGGAACACGGGGACAATCAACAATCCGGTATTTGCCGCGCCCGGCACCAACCCGTTTGGATTGCTTGATGCCGGTTATCTGGCCACTCCCGCTTTTGCCGATATCGACGGCGATGGCGATTGGGATGCCTTCATGGGTGAAAACTATGGCAATACGCTGTTTTTCAGGAATACGGGGACAGCCGGCAATCCGGCGTTTGCCGCGCCCAGCACCAACCCATTCGGCTTAAGTGACGCGGGTTTTGCCGCCAGTCCCGCTTTTGCCGATATCGACAGTGATGGCGATTGGGATGCCTTTGTGGGTAATTATGATGGCAGTACGCTGTTTTATCTGAATCATTCTTCCGGCGGCTTATTATTATCCAGTACGGCAGGAAACGATATTCTGACGGGCGCATCATCGCTCAACGATACCGTAAGCTATGAGAATGCGGCTGCCGCGGTCACTGTCTCCCTGGCAATGACTGCACAACAGAATACCATCGGTGCGGGCCTCGATACCATCACAGCTATCGAAAACCTGACCGGCAGCAATTTCAACGACAGCCTCACCGGCGACACAAAAAATAACATCTTGAACGGTGGCGCCGGTAACGACACCCTCAATGGCGGCGCTGGCGCGGATACGATGAACGGCGGAGCGGGTAATGACACTTTTACCGTTAACCTTGCGGGTGATATCGTCACCGAGAATCTCAACGGAGGCATTGACAAGATTAGTAGCAGCGTCACTTATACCCTGCCGGCCAATGTCGAGAATCTCACTTTGACGGGCGCTTTAGCGATTA
>CAZDYN010000313.1:0-2898 GCA_964509635.1 uncultured Nitrosomonas sp.
CGCCTAAAAATAGTATTTCAATTATTCCGATTACACCATGGCACTAATGGAATTGCTGTGTAGTGGACAAGGGATATAAAAATAAATGTTTTTGATTGATGGTATTTAAGGATTCCTAATATTATAATGTTCAGTTATTTCTTACCAATTGCTTTCATAGACTAACATTATCTTTCATGCAGTTATTCGCCTTTGGTATTAATCACAATACCGCGCCGCTGGATGTGCGCGAGCAGGTGACTTTTCCTGAAAATACAATGGAGCATGCTCTGCGGGATTTGATCGGACGCAATCCCATCAAAGAAGCGGCTATTGTATCCACTTGTAATCGTACCGAAGTTTATTGTTGCACGGATAGACCGGAAGATGCCATGGTATGGCTGGCGGATTTTCATCACCTGCCGACTCGTGAATTGGATCCCTATCTATACAAACTGTCGCGCGAACAAGCCGTGAAGCATGCATTCCGGGTTGCCAGCGGACTGGATTCCATGGTATTGGGCGAACCGCAAATACTCGGGCAATTGAAAAATGAAGTGAAGTCGGCGGAACATGCCGGTACGTTGGGTTTGTTGCTGCACAAGCTGTTTCAGCGCACATTTTATGTGGCCAAGGAAGTCCGCACGTCGACTGAAATTGGCACCAGCTCGGTTTCCATGGCTGCCGCTGCCGCGCGCCTGGCGGAACGGATTTTCGGTGATATCGGCGAGCAGCGCGTGTTGTTTATCGGCGCGGGGGAAATGATCGAGTTATGCGCCAATCATTTTGCCGCGCGTAATCCAAAGAAAATTACCGTAGCAAATCGCACCACGGAACGTGCCGAAGCATTGGCGGGCCGCTTCAATGCACAGGCGATTACGCTGAGTGACTTACCGGAACAATTGGCGTTACATGACATCGTTGTAACCTGTACTGCCAGTCCGTTGCCGATACTGGGTAAAGGCATGGTCGAGCGCGCGATCAAGATACGCAAGCACCGGCCTATCTTCATCGTCGATCTGGCCGTGCCGCGCGACGTTGAGTCCGAAGTGGCGGAACTGGATGATGTATTTCTTTATTATGTCGATGATTTATCAGAGATTGTGAAAGAAGGGCTGGATTCACGCCAGAATGCCGTCGCGCAGGCTGAGACCATCATTGATTCCAATGTGGTGGATTTCATGCGCTGGCTGGCGACGCGGGAAATGGTTCCAACTATTCGCGCCTTGCGCGACCAGGGTGAGCGCTATCGCCGCCATGAATTGGCCCGCGCGCATAAGCTGCTGGAGAAGGGCGAAGATCCGAAAAAAGTCATTGAAGCGCTCAGTAACGGGTTAACCAATAAATTCCTGCATGTGCCTTCCAGTGTATTGAATCATGCAGTGGCTGACGAGCGTGAGGAATTAGTCGAGTTGATTAACCGGCTATACCAATTGCATCGCCCGCAATGAATAAAAACATTACGGACAGGCTCACTCGTCTGAGTGTGCGGTTGGAGGAATTAAATCATTTATTGAGCAGCGAATCGGCGACTGCCGACTTGGATAATTATCGCAAGCTTACGCGCGAGCATGCTGAGATTGTTCCTATTGTCGAACTCTATCGTGCCTATCAGCAAAGCGAGCGCGATATCCAAACAGCACGGGAAATGCATGCTGATCTCGAAATGCGCGCTTTTGCCGAAGTTGAAATTCAAGCGGGCAAAGAAAAGCTGGTAAAGCTTGAATCCGAAATACAAAAGCAATTACTTCCGAAAGATCCCAACGACGAGCGCAATATTTTCCTGGAAATCCGTGCGGGAACCGGAGGAGACGAGTCTGCGCTATTTGCCGGTAATCTGTTCCGGATGTACTCGCGCTACGCGGAGAGACAAGGCTGGCAGGTTGAAATCATTTCACAGAGCTTATCGGATATTGGCGGCTATAAGGAGATTATCGCCAAGATTATCGGCCATGGCGCATATTCACGGCTCAAATTTGAATCGGGCGGTCATCGTGTTCAGCGTGTGCCTGTGACTGAAACGCAGGGGCGTGTGCATACGTCTACCTGCACAGTAGCTGTCATGCCTGAAGCGGATGAAGTCAGTGAAGTGGTGTTAAATCCCTCTGAGTTGCGCATTGATACTTTCCGCGCTTCCGGCGCTGGCGGTCAGCATATCAATAAAACCGATTCGGCCGTGCGCGTAACCCATCTACCCACCGGCATTGTGGTGGAATGCCAAGATGGACGTTCACAGCACAAAAACAAGGCGCAAGCCCTGAGTGTGCTGGCGGCACGCATTCATGACAAACAAATGCGTGCACATCATGCGGAACAAGCTGCCACGCGAAAATCACTGGTGGGCACGGGCGAACGCTCGGAGCGGATACGTACTTACAATTTTCCCCAAGGACGTGTGACCGACCACCGTATTAATCTGACATTGTATAAAATGGATCAGATTATGGATGGCGATATTGATGAGCTTTGTTCGGCTCTCATGGCTGAACATCAGGCTGAGCTATTGGCTGCTTCGGTACAGGAATAATCAGCATTGCAGTTCGTTATTCTGTCATGCATCAACCTATGCAACCCGCAACCATTACACAAGTATTAGCAGCAGCTTATCGTGATATCGATCGAATCGATGCGCGCATGTTGTTGCAGCATGTGCTCGATGCCGATCATGCGTTTCTGCTGACTTATCCGGACCAGATGCTGACGGCGCAGCAAGCGGAAGAATTTTTGCACTTGGTTGGGCGGCGTGCTGATGGCGTGCCGGTTGCTTATTTGACGGGCGAGCACGCATTTTACGACCTAGCTTTCAAAGTCACTGATGCGGTTCTGATTCCTCGCCCCGAAACTGAATTACTGGTTGAATCAGCATTGAAATTGATACCGCTGGATCAGCCTCGCAGGGTACTCGATTTGGGAACGGGC
>CAZDYN010000314.1:0-2891 GCA_964509635.1 uncultured Nitrosomonas sp.
AGCTTGCCCGGTAAGCCCATGCTGTCGAGCACGCCCTTGCGGCGCGTCAATTCACGCGCTTTGCGGGCGGCTTCGCGCGCCCTGGCGGCATCGATGACCTTGTTGCAAATGGTTTTGGCATCGGCCGGGTTTTCCAGCAAAAACTCGGAAAGTTTTTGCGCCACGACTTCTTCCACTACCGGACGCACTTCCGAAGACACCAGTTTTTCCTTGGTTTGCGATGAAAACTTGGGTTCAAACAGTTTGACCGATAACACACACGATAAACCTTCGCGCATGTCATCGCCGGAGGTTTCCACCTTGGCTTTTTTCGCCAGTTCGTTTTTTTCGATGAAATTGTTGAGCGTGCGCGTCATCGCGGCGCGCAGGCCGGTCAAATGCGTGCCGCCGTCTTTTTGCGGAATATTGTTGGTAAAGCACAGCACCTGTTCGGAATAACTGTCATTCCACTGCATCGAGACTTCCACCGCAATATTGTCTTTTGTACCGGTCGCGTAAAAAATATTAGGGTGCAGTACCGATTTGCTGCGGTTGATGTATTCAACAAAGTTCCTGATTCCGCCGGTAAAAGCGAATTTTTCATCCTTGCCGGTACGCTGATCGATCAGATGAATTTTTACGCCGTTGTTCAGAAAAGACAGTTCGCGCAAGCGCTTGGCGAAAATATCGTAATGGTATTCGATGTTGCCGAAAATTTCCTTGCTCGCGAGAAAATGCACTTCAGTGCCATGCCGCTCGCTTTCTCCGGTGATTTCCAGCGGCTTGACCGGAACCCCCATGCGGAATTCCATCTGGTTGATTTTCCCATCGCGGCGGATGGTCAGTTTCAGCCACTCCGATAATGCGTTAACGACGGAAACGCCGACCCCGTGCAGACCGCCGGAACCCTTATAGGAATTATCATCGAATTTGCCGCCGGCGTGCAGCTCGGTCATGACGATTTCCGCCGCCGAGCGCTTCATATCATCGTCCTGCTTGATACCGGTCGGGATGCCGCGGCCATTATCCAGCACGCTGACGGAGTTATCCGGATGGAGTGTCACCGTGATGTCATCGCAATGGCCTGCCAGCGCCTCGTCAATGGCATTATCCACCACTTCAAACACCATGTGGTGCAGGCCGGTACCGTCACTGGTATCGCCGATGTACATGCCGGGCCGTTTGCGTACCGCGTCCAGGCCTTTGAGTATTTTGATGCTATCAGAACCGTAATCGCTCGAATTTCCGTTGGGTGGGATGGTATTGTGATCACTCATTCGTTAAGGTGTCTTTATAGTTATGAAATTACAGGGATGATTGCAATGGCCGCGGATCCGGGCCGTACTGCCCGCAGTGTTAAATTCTCATCGGCATGACGATGTATTTAAACGCGTCGTTTCCAGGTATCGTTATCAGAACGCTGCTATTGGCGTTTTCCAATGCGCATTGCACGGTTTCGCTCTCGACATTGTTCAGTAAATCCAGCAGATAGGTGATATTCAGGCTGATATCCACCGCTTCGTCATGGTATTGAATTTCCAGTTCTTCCTCGGCTTCTTCCTGTTCGTTGTTTTTGCAGACTATACGCAGGTTATTCTCGCTGACGATCAGGCGCACGCCGCGGAATTTCTCGCTCTGGTTGGACAGTATCGATACCCGTTGCAAGGCTTGCAGGAAAATAAGCCGGTTGATTTCAAACAACTTGTTGTTTCCGGTTGGAATCACGCGGTTGTAATCGGGAAACTTGCCGTCGATGACCTTAGATGTCAGGACGATACCCGAAAAGGAAAACCGCACCTTATTCTGAAGATATTCCAGCGTGACCGGTTCTTCACTGTCTTCGAGCAATTTAGACAGCTCAAAAACGGCTTTGCGCGGCAGGATGACTTCCTGCCTATTTTGCGCTTTATCCAAAGCGGTGGCGATGTAAGCAAGACGATGCCCGTCGGTGCCGACGCTGATTAACTGCTGACCGTCGGTAAGCAATAGCAGACCGTTCAGGTAGTAGCGGATATCCTGCTGCGCTACCGCAAACTGGACGTGATGCAGCAGGTTTTTCAATTCCTTTTGCTGCAACGTGATGGCGTTCCCGGATGCGGATTCTTCAGCCACTTCGGGGAAATCCGCGGGTGGGAGTATTTGCAGATTGAATACGCTTTTAGCGGATTTAACGTACAAGTGATCGTCCTGCCGCGTCAACGTGACTTCGGCGTCGGATGAAAGCGAACGTAGAATATCCTGGAGCTTTTTGGCGGAAACCGTCAAGGCAAAATTCTGTTTGGATAAAAGGTCTATCGTCGTGACCGTTTTGATCTGTATTTCCAGATCAGTGGTCAAAAAGGAGGTCTTTTCCTCATTCTGCTGAATCAGCACATTTGATAGGATGGGCAATGTCTGACGGCGTTCCACAATTCCCGTGACGGTTTGCAACGGTTTTAGCAACGTGTCCCTGCTGGTTTTAATTAAAAGCATTTATATAAAAATAGTAGTAATTAGATAATGTCCGCAATACTTCGGTATAGTTTTTAACATCAACTGAATATCAACAAGATAGCACAATTTTTTTGATTGTATGAGAACTGTATGGCGCTTGGATAGTTTGTGGATAAAAATGGCGGATTTTATTATTCAACAGTTATGCACAAACTGTTCAACAGTTATCAACCTCTTAAAATCATGATCAGTGCATTGAAATCCCGGCTCACGACCGGATCGGATACGCGCAGTTCGTTGATTTTACGGTAGCCGTGCAATACGGTGGTGTGATCCCTGCCGCCGAAAGCCTCGCCGATATCCGGTAAACTCAATGAAGTCAGTTCCTTGGCGATGGCCATCGCCATTTGCCGCGGCCTCGCGACGATGCGCGAGCGTTTCTTCGAGTACATCTCGGAGACTTTGATTTTGTAGTAATC
>CAZDYN010000315.1:0-2847 GCA_964509635.1 uncultured Nitrosomonas sp.
GTTGAGGAAATTGAATTGAATATTCACGAATATCAAGCAAAAGAAATCCTGGCTGAATACGGCGTCAAAATTGCTGAAGGCGGTTTGGCTTACAGCGTGGAGGAAGCGGTGCAGCGCGCCAGGGAAATCGAGGGCGATGTCTGGGTTGTCAAAGCGCAGATTCATTCCGGCGCGCGCGGTAAAGCGGGCGGCATCAAGGTGTGCAGAACGCACACTGAAGTTGAGACGGCTGCCGAGGCTCTGCTCGGGAAAAAACTGGTGACGCATCAAACCGGCCCGGCCGGGAAAGTGTGTTCCAGGATCTATATTGAAGCCGGAACCGGCATCGTCAAGGAAATGTATCTGTCCTTCATGATTGACCGCATCAGCCAGCGCGTGGTCATGATCGGCTCCGCCGAGGGCGGCATGGAAATCGAGAAACTGGCCGAGACCAATCCGGACGCGATCATCAAGATTTATATCGAACCCGCCGTGGGATTGCAGGATTTTCAGGCGCGCAAAATGGCGTTTGCGCTGAATATCGATCCGGCGCAATTGAATCACGCGGTTAAAACCATCAAGGGCTGTTACCGCGCCTTGCGTGATCTGGATGCCAATATCCTGGAAATCAACCCGCTGGTTTTGACCGCAAACAACGAAATCGTGGCGCTCGACGCCAAAATGGTATTCGATGAGAACGCCCTGTTCCGCCGCCATCGAATCGCGGAACTGCGCGATAACACGCAAGTGGACAGCCGCGAAGTCGCGGCTGCGGAAGCCGGCTTGAGCTATGTCGGACTGGATGGCGATATCGGCTGCATGATCAATGGCGCGGGACTGGCGATGGCGACGATGGACATGATCAAGCTGGCTGGCGGCGAACCCGCCAACTTCCTCGATGTCGGCGGCGGCGCATCCGCCGAGCGCACCGAAAAAGCGTTCCGCCTGGTACTCGCCGATGCCAATGTCAAAGCCATGCTGGTCAATATTTTCGCCGGTATAAACCGTTGCGACTGGATTGCGGAAGGGGTTGTGCAAGCGGTCAGGAATATCGATATGAAATTACCGCTGGTGGTCCGTTTATCCGGAACCAATGTAGAAGAAGGCCGCCGCATCATCGCGGACAGCGGCCTGCCGATCATCACCGCCGACACGTTAGCGGATGCCGCTGAGAAAGTGGTGCGCGCGCGCAACGAAGTCGTAGCACAAAAAGCCTAGGAGCACAAAGTGGCGATATTAATCAACGAAAAAACACGAATTATTGTTCAAGGGTTTACCGGCAGAATCGGCACCTTTCACGCGCAGGAAATGATTGACTACGGCTCCAACGTAGTCGGCGGCGTCACGCCCGGCAAGGGCGGACAAACGCATCTGGGATTGCCGGTATTCAACACCGTCAAGGAAGCGGTCGATCAGGTTGGCGCGGAAGCGAGCATCGTCTTTGTGCCGCCCGCATTTGCCGCGGATTCGATCATGGAAGCCGCCGACGCCGGAATCAAATATTGCGTCTCCATCACCGATGGCATCCCGACACAGGATATGATGACGGTGAAAAATTTCCTGCGCCGCTTCCACAAGGAAGATCGCATGCTGCTGACCGGCCCCAACTGCGCCGGCACCATCAGCCCCGGCCGCGCCATGCTCGGCATCATGCCCGGCCATATCTATATGCAGGGTAATGTCGGCGTGGTGGGACGCTCCGGCACCCTGGGCTATGAAGCCGCCGACCAGATGCGCCTGCTCGGCATCGGCATTTCCACGTCGGTCGGCATCGGCGGCGATCCGATCCCCGGCAGCTCGCACCGTGACATACTGGAAAGGCTGGAACAAGATCCGGAAACCAAAGTCGCCCTGATGATCGGCGAAATCGGCGGCCCGCAGGAAGTCGAAGCCGGACGATTCGCCAAGGAGCACATGACGAAACCGCTGGTGGCCTACATCGCCGGTTTGACGGCACCGGAAGGCCGCCGCATGGGCCACGCCGGCGCGATCATCTCCTCAGCCGGTGAAAGCGCCGCCGAAAAAGTCGCAATGCTGAAAGAACTCGGCGTCACGATTTGCCCGACGCCGTCGCTGATGGGGCAAACGATCGCGGAAGTGCTGGCGAAGCTGTAACAGCGGTTGTTTTTAGAATAAAAACCCGGAGGCTGGTGCTTCCGGGTTTTTTGTTTGGTCGAGTAAAAATTCCGATGACTACAGACAATCGTATTGGATTTTGTTTTTATGTAAGGTATTGTGCCATTTTTGAATCTCTAATTTTAGTTTAGCAATGCATATAGACCTCTCATCTACTCAGCTGGTGAGAAACCCGCGAATTAACACCAAGATCAGGTCATTTCTGTCGTTGCTTGACGCAGAAGATCAGCAAAAGTTCATCAAGAAGTTTAAGACGGAGGAGAGCGAGCAGAAGACTCATACTTTTCGAGAGCTAATCCTTGGAGCATTCCTTGCAATGAATGATCTGAAGGCTAAATACGAGGTGTCGATAGGAGGAAAGACGCCAGACTGGCTGCTCTACACAGCGGAGGGGAAAGTCCTCGCGATACTTGATCAAGTCACGTTTCATCAAGCCCAAAATATCGAAATTCAAATGAACCCTGCCATGTCTCGTGACGAACCATGGGTTGGCTGGCTTCCCGACAACACTGACCGTCTTTACCAGAAGATTCAAGAGAAGGCCGAAAAGTACGAGAGGCTGGCACAGGAAAAGCATGCATCCTTAATTATTGCAATATTCGCGGATATCAATGCTTCAGTTGAGGAGGGTGAATTGTGTGAAGCCCTTTTCGATGCTCACGGAGGCGGATTGTTCTCATATTTAGAGCCTACTCAGAAATTCAACGATCAGTTATTCGCAGCCAAGTAAAA
>CAZDYN010000316.1:0-2832 GCA_964509635.1 uncultured Nitrosomonas sp.
CTGTATGCGCCAACCAGCGCGCGCTACAAGATTTATATCATCGAAGAAGTGCACATGCTCTCCAAGTCGGCGTTCAATGCCATGCTGAAAACACTGGAAGAACCGCCGGCGCATGTCAAATTTGTGCTGGCGACGACTGATCCGCAGAAAATCCCGGTTACCATTCTGTCCCGCTGCTTGCAGTTTAATCTGAAGCAGATTCCGCAAGCACAAATCACCGGGCACCTCAAAAAAATACTGGCGCAAGAAAACATTCCGTGCGACACCCCGTCCCTGCAACTGGTCGCCCGCGCTGCCCAGGGCAGTATGCGCGATGCCCTGAGCCTGCTGGATCAGGCTATTGCTTTCGGCGAAGGCAAAATTGAAGAAGCGGGTGTACGCGATATGCTGGGTATCATCGATCAGAGTTATCTGTTTGATCTGCTTGAAGCTTTGGTGCAGAAAGAAGGTTTAAAACTCTTGTCACTGGCGGATGAAATGGAAGCGCAGTGCCTTTCATTCGATGCCGCGTTGCAGGATCTGGCCGCTTTACTGCATCGTATCGCGCTGGCGCAAACCGTGCCGCAAGCAATCAGCGTGGAAACTCCGGAATATGCGCGTATTTTTGCGCTGGCCAAAACGCTGACGCCGGATGACGTGCAATTGTTTTACCAGATAGCATTGCATGGGCGCGGCGATCTGGGCTTGGCGCCGGACGAATATGCCGGCTTCACCATGACACTGTTGCGCATGCTGACGTTCATGCCGGATAATCTCACAGTCAATCGTGAGCCGCCGCAAGTTTCCCCTGCGATCGCCCAGCCATCCGGGCACGAGAAAAATAAGCCGCCAGCAACACCCCGGCATACTATCGAACCCGCAATGGCGCATGCATCCGGTCTTGATTGGCCGCAACTGAGCCAGCAACTCAGGCTGACAGGCATGGCCAAAATGCTGGCGCAACATAGCGAAGCCAAGATTCTCACTGCGGAAGCGATAGAACTATGCATCCCGGATGTGCATAAGCACCTGCTGGAAAAGAAATATCAGGATAAAATCCAGGCGGCGCTGACTGCCTATTTTGGCAAACCTGTCAGGCTGAATTTTTCCGTCGGCAGCATCACCGGGTTGACGCCCGTGGCACTGCAACAACGCGAAGAGGAAGAAAAACAGGTCAATGCCATTGCAGCCATGGAGAAAGATCCGATTGTGCAAGAACTGATTGAGCAATTTGATGCAAAATTAATCGTTCCTTCCATTAAACCCATTCAAAAATAAAGGAGGTAATACCAATGAGAGGCAATCTCGGAAACATGATGAAGCAAGCGCAGATGGTGCAGGAAAATATGCGGCAAATGCAGGAAAAGCTCGCCACCATCGAAGTGGAAGGCCAATCGGGCGCCGGCATGGTCAAAATTACCATGACATGCCGCCATGATGTCAAAAGAGTCAGTATCGACGACAGCCTGATCGGCGACGACAAGGAAATGCTGGAAGATCTCGTGGCAGCGGCGTTTAACGATACTGTGCGGCGTGTGGAAGCAACGACTCAGGAAAAAATGGCGGAACTGAGTAGCGGATTGGGCTTGCCACCTGGAATCAAGTTGCCCTTTTAAGGAAGCTCTCAACAAGTGTCATTTCGAGCAAGAGCAAGAAATCTATTGCATTGATTATTTGAAGATTCCTCGCTACGTTCGAAATGACAAATGCGAGTTATTCAGAGTTTCCCTTAAGTAAACCTAGGCAGTCATTCACCGGCCGTAATTGCGGCAGGCGATTTTTGTGAGCGCGATTTAAATATCCATGAAAGTAAACAGGCCGATCAGACCGGCAAAGAAAAAAATCTCTATTGCTCAACACAGTACACCGGAAAATGTATCGGCATCATCTGATGCGCCGCCCTCCCCCACGTTCAAGCTGCAAAAGCTTCTGGCGCAAAAGGGATTGGGTTCCCGGCGGGAAATGGAAGCACTGATCGCGTCCGGTGAAGTCAG
Source organism: uncultured Nitrosomonas sp. (assembly GCA_964509635.1). GTDB lineage: Bacteria > Pseudomonadota > Gammaproteobacteria > Burkholderiales > Nitrosomonadaceae > Nitrosomonas. The sequence continues at coordinate 1,974 of CAZDYN010000316.1, forward strand.
CGTGAACGGCAAAACCGCCACACTCGGCGACCGGGCCGGGCCAGGCGATGTAATCAGTATCGGCAGGCGCGTGATCCGCGTGCATGCGGAGGAGGAATTGCCCAAAGTGCTGCTGTATCACAAACCGGAAGGCGAAATTGTCAGCCGCGATGACCCGCAAGGCCGCCCTTCGGTTTTCGACAAGCTGCCGCATCTGCGTTCATCCAAATGGATCGCCATCGGGCGGCTGGATTTCAATACCAGCGGGTTACTGATTTTCACCAGCGATGGCGGACTGGCCAACCGCTTGATGCACCCGCGTTTTGAAATGGAACGCGAATACGCCGTGCGATTATTGGGGCAGCTCAGCGAAGAACAAATGAAGCAACTCACCACCGGCGTGGCATTGGACGACGGTCAGGCGGCGTTCACCTATCTGGCCGATCAAGGCGGAGAAGGCGCCAATCACTGGTACCGCGTGATCCTGAAAGAAGGCAAAAACCGCGAAGTACGGCGCATGTTCGAGGCCATCGGCTTAACGGTCAGCCGCCTGATGCGCGTGCGTTTCGGTCCGATCAATTTGCCGCCACGGATCAAACGCGGGCAGTGGCTGGAGTTGGATGAAAAGGAAACGCGGCGGTTGTTGAATTTGATCCGGTAATTAACGCTCCTTTTTATTGACTTCGTTGTCAAGAGAGAAGATATGGCGCAAGGCAATGAATGTTTAACCTGAATTCCTCAGTTGGAATTCAGGTTAAAAATGGCTGCAATCTAAATCAGTAGGTTTTTTGAGCGATTTAAGAGTCTTCAACTGAGGAATTTAGATTCATCTCTTCCTCCTCTCAAATCATTTTATCTCCGGAAAACCCGGGGCGATTCA
>CAZDYN010000317.1:0-2828 GCA_964509635.1 uncultured Nitrosomonas sp.
GATCGGCAATAGAGCGCGTAATCGCCTGACGTATCCACCATGTCGCGTAAGTTGAGAACTTATAGCCACGGCGGTATTCGAATTTGTCGACCGCTTTCATTAAACCGATATTGCCTTCCTGGATCAGATCCAGGAATTGCAATCCACGATTGGTATATTTCTTGGCAATAGAAATTACCAAACGTAAATTGGCTTCCGTCATCTCGCGCTTGGCCCGGCGTGCTTTCGCTTCGCCTGTCGACATTTTGCGATTGATTTCTTTCAGGTCTTTGATAGGAATGCCGACCTTGTTTTTCAGCGACAGTAAATTCTGTTGCTCTTCCACGATAGCGGGTTTGTAATGTTCAAGCGCCTGGCTGTAGGGTTTGCCCGTAGCGATTTCCTGCGCTACCCAATCAAGATTTGTTTCATTTCCGGGAAAGGTTTTAATGAAATGGTTTCTCGGCATTTTTGCTTTGGAAACACAGAGATCCATTATCTTGCGTTCATAGTTTCGTACATCGCTTACTAATTCACGCTGAGTATCGCACAGTTTCTCTACCATTTTTGCTGAGAAGCGAATACTCATCAGTTCCGATGAAATTTTATCCTGTAATTCTGTATACCCTTGATGATAAGGCCCCTCTTTTTCAAGCAGAGCCTGCATCTCGTTATATATCCCGCGGATAGTGGCAAAGCGCTCTAGCGCATCCGTCTTCAGTTTCAGCAGATCGGCACTGGCAATTGCGCTGCCATCGCCTTCTTCATCTTCGTCTTCATCGCTGAGATCGCCGGAAGCCAATTCTTGTTCTAAAGATTCGTCTGAAAACTCTTCATTAATGATTTCCTGGGTATTTGCATCCAGTAATCCATCGACGACTTCATCAATGCGTAAAGTTTCCTTTTCAACTTCCGTGGCCAGATCTACAATTTTTGCAATGATCGGAGGGCAAGCTGAAATCGCCTGAATCATATGACGCAAACCGCCTTCGATGCGTTTTGCAATTTCAATTTCACTTTCGCGCGTGAGTAAGCCGACTGAGCCCATTTCGCGCATATACATGCGCACCGGATCCGTGGTGCGGCCAAATTCGGAATCCACCGTAGAGAGCGCTGCTTCCGCTTCTTCCGCGACATCTTCATCGGCCACGGTCGTTGCGGCATCGGACATCAGCAATGTTTCGGCATCCGGTGCTTCATCATGCACCGAGATACCCATGTCATTAATCATGCTGATGATGCCTTCTATCTGTTCTGCATCGAGCATGTCATCAGGCAGATGATCATTGATTTCGGCGTAGGTCAAATATCCGCGCTCTTTGCCCAGACCAATCAAAATTTTCAGGCGCATGCGGCGCGCTTCGAGATCCTGCGGTTGCGAATTACCGCTTTCAATAACAGAAACAGCTGCTACATCATCAACGGAATCGATGCCGGCGGCTGTTTTATTCTTTTTGGAAGTCCTGCCTCTGGTTTTCCTGCCTTCATTGGATTCCAATTCACTTGAACCAAATATTGCTTGAGAAATATCTGCCGCGCTACGCGGTGTTCTGGCTGATGCTTCTTTCGTTTCCGCCGTGTCGGATGTTTCTGCGATGGCTGCTTTTTCGTTTACTTTTTTGCTGACCGCCTTTGCCTTTTTTTCTGTTTTGGTTGCTAATTTCGCGGATTCTTCTTTTTCTACCATTTCTTTATCGGTATTTTTTGGGGTTGTTGATTTCTTGATAACTTCACTATCTTTTGATTCGACCACTTTCTTTGGCATATTGGATTCCCAATAATATGGATAAATTAAATGCTGGAAACGCTAAATTATATCAAAAATCCATACAGCTGACACCTTGGAACCGACTTCATCGGATTGCAAGCTGTTGCAGCTCCCGTTTTTCTTCATCGGTTAACATGTCCAGGGGTTTGTTGTGTAATTCAGTCATTCTTTTCATGCGATGCGCTTGTTGCAATTTTTTTAGCGCACCTGAAAACTCTGCCTCTAAATCAATGGTGCCATTCCACTTTAAAATCTCACTTTCAATATTTTCCAATAGCACTCTATGCGGATTGTCATGCAAATAAGTCAGCAGCGAGGGTGATGATTTGACATCCGTTAAATGGGGGTGTTCATCAAGAAAATCAATCAGCATTTTCAGTGCAATAATTTCCTCCGTATTTTCGCTGCATCCCGTGAGCCAGTTTCTGTCCAGCTTATCGATATACCCCGGGTTATGTAATAACATCAGAACGAGCCAGCGATAAGGTGTGGCGGGCTGCTGTCTCGGTGTATTTTTTATTGCGCCCGTCCGGGGAGGGCGTTTCAGTTGCAATAACTCTTCCAGTTTTTCCTGGTTAATCTCGCTCAGTTCCGCTAGATGCCGTAATAGTATTAATGATAAGGCCGGTGCCGTTACCTGCTGTAATAGCGGCTTTGCATCGTTTACCAGCTTGGCGCGGCCTTCGCTGGCCAGAAGGTTGATACCCGAACATAATTCCTTGAATAGAAATTCCGATAAGGGTATCGCTTGTTTGAGCTGCTGTTCGAAAGATTCTTTTCCGTATTGATTCACATAACTATCCGGATCGGCTCCTTCGGGTAAAAAAAGAAAACTGAGATGCTTGCCGTCCGAAAGCAGCGCCAGACTATTCTCCAGCGCACGCCATGCCGCCTTTCTGCCAGCTTTGTCGCCATCAAAGCAAAAAACAATATTATCAGTCTGCCGCAAAAGTTTTTGTATATGAAAGCTGGTTGTGGCTGTGCCCAGTGCAGCCACTGCATAATCAATTTCGTGCTGTGAGAGCGCTATGACATCCATGTAACCCTCGACGACAATCACGCGATTTGCTTCACGAATAGC
>CAZDYN010000318.1:0-2821 GCA_964509635.1 uncultured Nitrosomonas sp.
CTTCCGAGGTGCAGGCAAAATGAATGAAGTCACTCACCTTGACTACTTCCGCATTATCCGCCAGCTTTTGCTTTAACCAGTATTCGACGGCCTTTACATCATGATTGGTGGTCGCTTCAATGGCTTTAACCGCTTCCCCGTCTTCAGCCGAAAAATTTTCCGCGAGGTTATCCAGATGCGCCCGGGTTGGTGCAGAAAAAGGCGGTACTTCGGCAATTCCGGGCTCGTCACTCAACGCCTTAAGCCATGCGGCTTCAACTTGCACACGAAAACGAATCAAGGCGAATTCGCTGAAATAAAACCGTAACGGTTCAACTTTGGCTCGATAACGGCCATCCAGCGGCGATAAGGCAGTAATAGCAGAGAAATTCATATTGTTGATAATTTTTCTTAAACCGGGATTTTAACATGCCAGCATTGAACTGAAGATGTTCACCGTAACCAATTTTTTGAGTGCTTGACTGACAAAAATTATCGCGCAACATCGCCAATCCCAATATCAATCTGTTTATTTTCAAACGATTATCCATATTATTACGGGTAATGCCGCGCCCATCCTGAAGTGCGGCAATCTGCCGCAGCGGCAATTTGTCACATTGTGTTATCAAAACTTCTCAATAGAATATATAAAAAAGTAATTTATTCCAGGAGTCTGCCGGACTCCTGAAAAAACACAAAACAAAGCCACCCTTGCTGTAAGGCAAGTCCGGAAAGCCAACGGATCTCTTTATTGAGATGGCCGGGTTGCCTCCCGCGAATGATGGGGAGTCACTGTACCGGGGAGAAATGAAATCACCAAACCGGCTTCAGGGCGTCATTTACAAAATGAAGCGCCGGAAACTCTTCTGGTTATTTATTCAGCAAGCAGTCAACGGCGCTGTGTATTCTTTTAAGCGGTATCTCATTAATTTGGAGAGAATAAAATGCAAAAAAAATTGTATGTCAAGAAAATGGCGATCGTTTCAGCAGCAATCATCTCTGCCGCGCTGGTTAACACAAATGTGCACGCAGCTGGCGCAGTAGGATTTAAAACCTGGACAGGCGGCATTAACGAAATTCATCCGGGCAACACCATCTCCGCCGTTGAGACCGGCCTGAAAAGCGCCTACACGGACAATCCCAGTTTAAATTATTCCGCCTGGGCGCATACCGGCGATTGGTATACTTTTAAAAACCACGACCTGGCCGATGTCACTGTCACAGTTGCCGGCGATACAGGTTTTGCTCCGGGTCTCACGGTTTGGGCAACCGGTGGAACGCAATTTGACGGCGGAACTGCGAGTTTCGGCGGAGAACTCAGCACGGCGGCATTTGGCACCCCGCATTCATTCAATGCCACGGGCGCCATGGGAGATGCAGGTACATTATGGATGGCGGATGGTCAAGGCGGCAATGTGATAGAAACCCTGGGTTACGCGGTTTCCGGCCCTACGCACCTCACTGGCACCGGTTGGGGTGAAAGCATCATTACTGGCGCGAATGATGTGAGTCTGACAAACACGTTTGAAAATGGCGTGAGCGGCTTCACCGGTACGAATTCCGTATCGCTTTCATTCAATGACTTAGCACCGGGCTGGTATGCCTTGTATATCGGCGGCACCGACCACACCACTTCCGGCGGCGCCTTTGAATTAACTGTCAGCGCGGTACCGGAAGCCGATACCTGGGTCATGCTGCTGGCCGGTCTGGGATTCGTCGGATGGCGCTTGAAGAAACGGCATACGGAGCTGGATGTGATTGCTGCTTGATTTGCCATCGCAAAAACGGGGGGACACCCTCCGTTTTTTACCGGAAACAATCCAATCCGGACAGATTTTGGATAATTTTCAGCGCACTTCAAAACCCAGCCTCCTGACGCCCCTTGAAACACACGCCGGAAGGCACGAATGCAAGAGTACTATCATGCCTATCAATCTTAAAAAAATCACCGCCACACTAACCTGGATATGCTGTCTCACCATTTTCACAAGCCCGATTCTGCGGGCTGACGGTTTCGGTCCCCTCCCCATGTCATTGAAAGGCGCCCCGGTTCCCGAGGTTCCCGGCTTGCTGGATGGTTCCGATCCCATCATCAGCAACAAGGAAAAAGCGATCATACTTGGCAAATCCTTGTTCTGGGATATCAACGTGGGAAGTGACGGCGTGGCTTGCGCCAGTTGCCACTTTCATGCCGGCGCGGATCGGCGTACCCGCAATCAAATTGCGCCGGCAGGCAGAGGCAGCGTGCTGCCCCGGGAGTTTGCGCCGGCCAGTGACGGCACACCACGCGGACCGAACGCCTTGTTGAAAAGAAGTGATTTCCCTTTTTTTCAAACCGATGATCCGCTTAATCCTTCGGGCGTCCCCATTTATAACAGCGATGATGTGGTTTCCTCCGCGGGCACCTTCGGAGGCGTTTATCAAGATGCAGCATGGTTTGAAAAAAAGAATGACAAATGCAAACGCAGCGCCGATCCCGTTTTTCATGTCGGGTCCATCGGTACGCGCAAGGTTGAACCGCGCAATACACCGACTGTCATCAATGCCGTATTCAATTTCCGTAATTTCTGGGATGGCCGGGCCAACAATATTTTTAACGGCAGCAGTCCGTGGGGGGATCGTGATCCCGATGCGGGTGTCTGGGTAAAAAACAGCGATGGCACCGTCACCAGACAACGGTTAAGGCTCACCAATTCCGCGCTCGCTTCCCTCGCCGTGGCGCCTCCCCTGGATGATTTCGAAATGGGCTGCCATGGCCGCACTTTTGCCGATCTCGGACGCAAGCTGTTGAATCGCAAGCCGCTGGAGCATCAACGTGTGCATTGGAACGATGGCGTACTGG
>CAZDYN010000319.1:0-2803 GCA_964509635.1 uncultured Nitrosomonas sp.
CCCAGGACAAAACCATCACGGTCTTTATCCCAGGGACGGCTTGCAACTTCCGGATTATCGTTATGTACTGATAACGCCTTGGCGGCAGCAAATCCACCGATAGCGAGCGGCGTTACACAGGATTCCGCGCCGCCGCATACCATGACATCGGCATCGCCGTATTCAATCATGCGGGCGGAATTGCCAATGCTGTGCGTGGCTGTGGTGCAAGCGGTCACTATCGCGATGTTGGGGCCTTTATAACCATACATGATGGATAAATTACCCGCGATCATATTGATAATGGTGCTAGGAATGAAGAAAGGCGATATTTTGCGCGGCCCGCCCGCATGGTATGCGGTATCGGTGTTTTCAATCATCGGTAAACCACCGATGCCTGAGCCGATATTGACACCGATCCGCTCTGCATCCAGCTGGGCAATGTCATCGATGCCGGCATCTTTAACCGCCTGCATGCCCGCAGCCATGCCATAGTGGATAAAGGTGTCCATGCGGCGTGCTTCTTTCGCGGAGAGGTATTGGTGAACATCAAAATCTTTTACCTCACCGGCAATTTGCGAAGCAAAATTCGATGCATCAAAACGGGTTATCCGGGTGATGCCGGATTTTCCCGAGATGATGTTTTCCCATGCGCTGGATATTGTGCTTCCAACTGGCGACACAATACCCAATCCGGTAACAACTACCCTACGTTTGGACAAAATAACTCCGCTTGCTTGTACTTAAAAAAACAAAATATTAACTGTTGCTGGTGTTGGCGGTGACGTAGTCGATCGCTTCCTGGACGGTATTGATTTTTTCAGCTTGCTCATCCGGAATTTCGCATTCGAATTCTTCTTCCAATGCCATGACCAGTTCAACCGTGTCGAGTGAATCTGCTCCCAGATCATTGACAAAAGAGGATTCATTCTTAACTTCCGCTTCATTAACACCAAGTTGTTCAGCCACAATTTTTTTAATACGCTGCTCAATATTTTCCATCTAGGTATTTCCTTCTCAGGTAAGAAAAACTTTTTTATTCTAACAAATTTTCAATGACAGCAAAACCGAAACATGATTATTCGCCATACAGTCCAAATTATTCAGAGGCCTGGATGTCAATCCATATACATGCCACCGTTCACGTGAAGTGTCGTGCCGGTGATATAACCCGCTGCAGACGAAGCCAGAAACGCGACTGCTGAAGCGACTTCCTCAGGACGCCCCAATCTTCCCAAGGGAACGTGCTGAATCAAGTTTTGTTGCAATTCATCGGCCAGTGAACGGGTCATGTCCGTGTCGATAAAACCTGGGGCGACACAGTTGACAGTAATGTTGCGGCTGCCTACCTCACGTGCCAATGATTTACTAAAACCGAATATACCCGCTTTGGCGGCGGCGTAGTTTGTTTGTCCGGAATTGCCCATGGCGCCGACAACCGAAGAAATATTAATGATGCGGCCGTAGCGGGCTTTCATCATGGCGCGCAGAACCGCCCGGCTCAACCGGAATACCGATTTCAGATCCGTTTCCATGATATCATCCCATTCTTCGTCTTTCATGCGGATCAACAGGTTATCACGCGTGATTCCGGCGTTATTGACCAGTATCTCCACTTCACCAAATTTTTCCCGGATGATTTGCATTGTGTGGTTAATTTGTCCGGCATCATTCACGTTTAAAGTAACGCCCATGCCTTTGATGCCGGCTTTGCCCAAATATTGATTGATCGCGCCGGCACCGTTTTCAGTGGTTGCCGTGCCGATGACTACCGCGCCCAGTTGACCCAGCCTAAGTGCCACCGCCTGTCCGACTCCCCGGCTGGCGCCTGTTACCAGAGTTATTTTATTTTCCAAAAGCATATCTCCATGAATGGCGCCATGACTGTGCATTGCGGATGTTCATTGTAATCATGTTATTTTCAAATTGTTGACAGCTTGCCGGATTGCTTCACTATCCGCCAGTACCAGTTGCTGCAAATTTTGATCGATGCGTTTGTTCAATCCGGCCAATATTTTCCCCGGCCCGCATTCGGCGACATGCGTGATCCCGGCGGCCGCGAAGGCTCGAATAGTATCCACCCACCGTACAGGACTGACAAGCTGCTGAACCAGAATTTCTTGGATAGCTGCTGTGCCGGCATGCGGTTTTACATCGGCATTATGCAGAATCGGGATCTGAGGAGGTTGCATGGCAACATACTCTAATTGCAGCCGCATACGGTCGGCCGCGGGCTTCATCAATGAACAATGCGAAGGAATGCTCATGGGCAACATGATTGCACGCTTTGCGCCTTTTGATTTGGCCATCTCGATTCCTTGCAGAATGGCGTTCTTATGCCCGGCGATGACGATCTGTCCCGGTGAGTTGAAGTTGGCCGGTTCCAGCGATTCTCCATTGTCCTGGCTTGAGATGTCACGGCAGATTGTTTCGATGATTGCATCGTCCAGCCCCAGAATCGCAGCCATGCCGCCAACACCTTCCGGTACCGCCTGTTGCATGGCTTGCGCACGAAAGCGCACTAATGTCAGAGCGTCGGTAAAACTCAATACTTCCGCTGCCACTAGTGCGGTGTATTCACCCAAGCTATGTCCGGCCAGATAAGCCGGTTTTCCGCCGCCCAGACTGGTCCACGCGCGGTATACCGCCACCCCCGCGGTTAGCATGAGTGGCTGGGTATTGACCGTCAGATTGAGATCATCCGCCGGTCCGTTAACGGCCATGGACCAAAAATCCTGTTTAAGGATATCGGATGCTTCTTGAAAGGTTTCCTGAATGACGGGTAAATCGGTATACCCATTCATCATGCCGACGGATTGCGATC
>CAZDYN010000320.1:0-2799 GCA_964509635.1 uncultured Nitrosomonas sp.
CTGATCAATTCGCTTTCTCGGACTAAGTCCGCAATTATAATCAACGACTTGTACGCAAAAAATTCTTGAAAATCGAATAAATCAGCGCTTCCCTAAGGGTATAAGCTATTATTTGCAAATACAAGTTACTTGACGATATTCACATTAACGCTGGTAGTGGAAGTATTTCCTGCTGCATCTTTTGCAATAGCCTGAATGGTATGCGCTCCTGCCTTGATTCCCTTGGAGCGGGTATTCCAGCTTGTACTCAATGTGCTGCCAGCGCCAGTTGCCTTTAGCGCTCCGTCGATATAAATCGATAGCGAAATACCGGCAGCATCGCTATTATCCGATGCATTGAGAGTAATCGTAACATTGCCGGAAACATTGCCCGCGACCGGATTAACGATTTGGACAGCGGGCGGTTCTGTATCAATGACAGGAGGGAGGACTGGGTTTTCTATAATCACTTCAGTGTTTGAAGAGGCTGCATTACCAGCCGCATCAAATGCACGAACTACGAGATTGGCTGCACCGTTTGGTACGCCAGTGGAATCCCAGCTAAATGCGAAGGGGGGGGAGCTATCTACAGCAACGCTGGTATTGTTGATCCAGAGCTCGGCGCGGGTTACGCCAACATTGTCAGCCGCTTCAATATCCACTGGAACCAATCCACTAAGGATAGCGCCGCCCAATGGATCTATGATTGATATGGCAGGGGCTTCTGTATCTTGTGCGGGTAACGCTGATTTGGCAGCCTCAACCGCCGCTGCAGCATCGACCCGGCCGTAGCCGTAGTAGGGGTCGCGTCCTGTATCACCCAGATCAATCGCAGTGGAAAACAGCAAATTCTCGATATCGATATTACTCAGTTGTGGATTGATTGACATCATCAACGCGGCGACACCAGCAGCAACAGGACTGGCGAACGAGGTTCCGGCAACCGGCATGTAGTCGCCTCCAAGTCGTGTGCTATAAAAATTGTTGCCTGGTGCAGCCAATGCAACATAATCGCCATAGCTCGAGAAACTGGCTATTCCATCGTATATATCTGTTGCGGATACAGGTATCATGCTTGTAGTGATGTCGAAGCTCTCCAGAGCGCTGGTATTCCCAGCGGAAACAAAAACCAAACCTTCCTTGTCTTTCATATATTGCGCGGCATTTCGCACTGTCAGGTTGCTAGAGAGCCCCCGGAAGCTGGCATTGGCAGCACGTGCGCCATGATCGGCAGCATATATCAGGCCTTGTGATATCGTGCTGGAGTAGCCGATGCCATTTGCGTCAGTAACTCGAAGCGGCATGATCATCGACTGACCGGCCACCCCAGCTACACCCATACTGTTGTTGGTAGTTGCCGCAGCTACACCGGCGACAGAGGTTCCATGGCCTCTCACATCCGAAGAATTAGAATTATTGTCATAGAAATTCCAGCCCGGCGCCATTTGTGCTGCAAGATCTGGATGCGTACCATCTACTCCTGTATCGAGGATGGCGATAGTGATATTTGCTCCTTGGGAGCTATCCCACGCTATGTGTGCGCCAATTTTTTGGAGATGCCATGCACTCGCATAGTAAGGATCATTCGCAACCAGAGCGGATGGAACAGAGTGGTCAAGTTCGGCAAACTTGAGATGCGGATGGTGCTTAAGTTTCATCACAGCACCCTCTTCGGAATATTCCGGTAGGTCAACAATGTACAAGTCACTTTGACCGATCTTTCTGGCTTTGCCATCGTGTTCCTTCAGAATCTCGGCAAAAGCTTTGGCTGGTAAACCAGCGCGTGGCATGACCAGAATGCGTCCCCTGGCCCATTCTTCCGTTCTTTTACCTTTTGAATGTGCTTCTGCTGGTAAGTTAAAATTAGTGAGATTGCCACTGGTATGTCCATTTGCTTGATTCGATGGAGTGGCATGCGAGATAACAGTAGTTAAAGATATGAAAAATACAAATCCGCTCAGAACAATAGATGACAGGAAGCGTCGTATTGAATTGCTATCAAGAAAATTTAAGGGATTTGATCGAATGAAAGAAGTGGTTGGTGATTTTGTAGCCGCTATTGATTGTTTTGCGTTTTCCATGAATTAATTCCTCTGCAATTCAGGGAAACTCGGGAAAGTAGCTGCTTGAATAAATGCTCGTTAAGCATTTGCTAATGCGTTTCACTAAAATCGCAGATGCAGTTCTGGTAAACGATTTTATCTGGCAGTCATGCTATCCTGGAGCGTTTGCCCTGTAGATCTAGACTTTGTGTCCCCTGCTTTCGCAGGGTTTACCTTTTTTCAGTTAAGAAATCCAAGTGTCAGAAAAATAAAATATTTTCTGTGAATTCCAGTTTTTTGTTATCGGCTTGATTGGGAAGAAACTTAGGGATAATAAGACTGACTTTTTGGGTTTAAATCTAAACTTTATCTGCTCGTTGCTATCGACCGGACATCAAAGTTCGCATATGTAGAGCTGCATGATAAATCAGATAGGCAGATATCAACGGCATTCCTGCACAACCTGATCAAGGCAGTGCCTTACAAGATACACACAATCTTGACCGATAACGGCAGCCAGTTCTGCCACCCGCCACGCTACCGGAACGGCCCGACGGCGCAATATATACGCCATATGTTCGGCATGTGTTGTGATGGGTACGGCATCGAACACCGAATGACCAAGCCAAGGCACCCTTGGACCAACGGCCAAGTCGAGCGCATGAACAGAAGCATTAAGGAAGCAACCGTAAAGCGTTACTACTACAACTCACACAATCAGCTGAAAGCCCATCTACACAGCTTCTTAATGGCATACAACTTCGCCCGAAAGCTTAAA
>CAZDYN010000321.1:0-2763 GCA_964509635.1 uncultured Nitrosomonas sp.
AAATTTCCTTATGATGCGATTGATCCGGTTCCCAAGGGTGAATATGGTGGGGATGTGTTGCATCGTGTTGTTGGCACAAGCGGTCAACCGTGCGGTGTCATTTTGTGGGAATTCAAACGTACCAAGAACTGGAGCGATGCCTGGTTGGTGAAACTGCGTGATGATCAGCGTACCGCGAAGGCGGAAATCGCCATTATTGTGAGCCATAGCCTGCCAAAAGGTGTTGAAACGTTTGAATTGATTGAAGGTGTGTGGGTAACCCATCCGCGTGCCACATTGCCGGTAGCGATGATTCTGCGTCAATCCCTCTTGGAAGTTGCATTAGCGCGCCAATCATCCGAAGGCCAGCAAACCAAAACCGAAATGGTCTACCAATACCTCACCGGCCCGCGCTTCCGCCAGCGTGTGGAAGCGATTGTCGAAGCGTTTTCGACGATGCAGGAAGATCTCGACAAGGAGCGCAAAGCGATTATGAAGCAATGGGCGAAGCGTGAAGAGCAAATTGAGCGTGTGATGACGGCGACTGTGGGCATGTACGGCGATTTGCAGGGAATTGCGGGAAAATCGTTGCAGGAGATTGAGGGGTTGGGATTCTCGGCGTTGGAAGCAAACAATGTAACACCTAAAACAGTGACGAATAGATAAACATTGCATGACTTCGACTTTGGAATCATCCTGGTTAAATTGCCGGACACTACTGATACTTTATGAATACAGGGGGGGGAGCGGATTCAAGAACCAACTGCAATACGGTAACACCCGCTTCAATATCAACAGGCCGGCGTAACCGGTCTGTCACTGAGTACCACGCAAGATCGAAGCTGTTGCGTCGGCCTGAAATGATACAGAATCATACAATTCCGCCGTAACAAGCAGGTTGATTCATTTTTATTATGAATTAATCATATCGAGGATTAATGATAGCTATGAGATTTACGATTTTATTATTTCTACTGTTAGTTCCGGTAGTTACATTTGCTGAAAATTCATTGGCTAATAGTAATAAGTTATTCGATCTTGCAGAGAAATCTTATCCGGAGTTTTTTAGCCCTGCCGGCAGGACAACTTTCAGTTTGAATGGATATTTAGTGCGCTACTATCCCGATACAGGTAACTATATTGGAACTGCCGGAGAAGATGTTTATGTTTATGGTGATGTTTTCGATGGTCTTTTAAAAGCCGGGGTAATTTCAGATTTTGTAGAATTAGAGCCTGATAGCGATGAATTGTTGGCTCAATTATTTTTGCAGGGCCAGAGTGATGTTCAGGCCTATGGTACCGGGGTTGTTATTTCCATATTATCTGATGACCTTGATGGTAACCGTCATCAAAGATTTATCATTGAATTAAAATCAAAGAGAACGCTATTGATCTCACATAATATTGATTTGGCGCCAAGAATTGATGAACTATCCTTAAACGATCATATTGAGTTTTTTGGTGAATATGAATGGAATGATAAAGGCGGTGTAATTCATTGGACGCATCATGATCCCGAAGGAGCTCATGCAGATGGCTGGATTCTGCATAATAACGTTATTTATCAATGATATATAAACTTTAGTGTGCCTTTTGTGCGTATTTCTTTTTTTTGCATTTATAGGCCATAGAAAAACGTTTTCGAGGCAGCCGATACAAGACAAAAACAAGGTGAAAAAGTGTTGCAAATCATTAAATAGAAATAATCCTTTTAAGAACAGCAACATTGTATTACTTTGTATTGATATGTGTTAATTAACTGTTTGCAATATTGACCGATGATAAGAACCTTCCGGCATAAAGGAATCGAAACTTTCTTTTTAACGGGCAAAAAACAGTAATACAGTCCGCCCATGCCGGGAAATTACGCATATTACTGACCGCGATGGTCAAAGGTGCGACGGGTGCGGTAATTGATGCCACACTGATTGTGAGTCAGCAGAGCGTCCTAATAAGACTATCACGTTGGAGATGGATGCCGAAGGTAAGGCCTGTTCAGTTTGAGAATGGCAGTCAACCGGGAGTTACCTGTTGGTGGACGCGCAAGACGGCTATGTGCGTGGGGTTCACACTGCTCCTGCCAACCAGAGGAAATGATGCATTTCGAATGCATGCCATAGATGGTGCGCATATCGAAGTGAATCGTGTATATGCGGACAAAGGATCATTCAGCTATGCCAATCGGTGGCTTTTAAGAAAGCGAAAAATCAAGAGCGCGATATGCATCGAGCGTACAAGAACAAACCGCTCTCGGCACGCCAGCTACTCCGGAACGGTAAAAGTCAACGCCCAAGTCATGCTGAAAAGCATCGGCATGAATCTGAAAGAATTGCCAACAAAATTTTTATGAACAAATTTTCAGGGGTAATCCGTTCAAATGCTGCATAAAGGAGGGAGCAGTTTCTTAAAAAGGGAGGAATAATGGGTAACCAGTGTCATCTGGAAATTTTACTTTGTCGTTACAGAAAAATTTTTATGGTTGTGCGGAGGTCTTAATAAACTGAAAATTATCCACAGAATGAGTGGAACCAATGATGGTTAAATCACTCTTAAAGAGTGAATCAACCCTCCCTTTTTGATTCTATAACCGCATCAACCAGTGTATCAATGCATAGCCGGATGGTTGAACATATTCCTTTACCAGTGCTTCTGAAATTTTTACACCAGTCTTACATGCCGCAAATAAAATAAACAAGCACCTAACCGGGATATGGTTAAGTGCTTTTTTTATTGGTGGCCAAGGGCGGAATCGAACCACCGACACAAGGATTTTCAGTCCTCTGC
>CAZDYN010000322.1:0-2758 GCA_964509635.1 uncultured Nitrosomonas sp.
CGTCGCTGAACGAGCTGCGCGAACTTGCAAAAACACTGGGATATCAGGTCGTCCATACGTTTGTACAGAAGCGCCCCAGCTTCGACACAACCGCCTACCTTGGCGCCGGCAAGCGGGAGGAAATCCGCCGCTTCGTGAACAACGGGCTCGATTCCGCCGGGTTCGCGGAAACAGCCGCACACCCCGACAGCCGGGATATCGATACCCTTCTGGTCGATCACGAGATCTCACCCTCGCAGGCGCGCAACCTTGAAAATGAGGCCGGCTGCGAAGTGATGGACCGCACCATGGTCATTCTCGAAATCTTTCACCGCAACGCCCGTTCCCGTGCCGCGCGCGCCCAGGTGGAAATTGCGCGCCTCGGTTACATGGCGCCGCGTCTACGCGAGGCGGCGAAACTTGCCGGGCCGCAAGGGCGGCAACGTAGCGGCACCGGCGGCCGGGGTGCTGGCGAATCGCACACTGAACTGGACCGGCGCAAGATCCGTGACCGTATCGCCGAACTTCAGCAGGAAATTGTCGCGATGGACGCCGAACGCAAGATACAGCGCGCGCGGCGGCAGGAGCGTCAGGGTCTCGCCAGCGTGGCGCTGGTCGGCTATACCAACGCCGGCAAATCCACCTTGATGCGGGCGCTCACGGGCAGCGAAGTACTGGTCGCGAACAAACTCTTCGCAACGCTGGATACCACCGTGCGGGCTCTCTATCCGGAGAGTGTGCCGCGCATACTCGTCAGCGACACGGTCGGTTTCATCAAGAACCTGCCGCACGGGCTCGTCGCCTCGTTCAAGTCAACGCTGGATGAAGCGCTGGATGCATCCTTGCTGCTCCACGTCATTGACGCCAGCGATCCCGGGTTTGAGCGCCAGCTCGAGGTCACTCAGCAAGTGCTTGAGGAAATCGATGCGAGCGCCGTGCCGCGCATCCGCGTATTCAACAAGATCGACCACGTTGGCGATGCAGCGGCGCAAGCCGAATGTGAAGCGGCCTTACGGACACAATACCCGGATTGCATCGTGATGAGCGCACGCCGTCCCGATGATGTCGCGAAGCTACGCCGGAAGATCATCGAGTTTTTCCAGCAGGATCTGGTTGAAACCGAGCTTTTCCTGCCTTGGCCGGCCCAGCAGCTACGCGGCGCAATCTACACGAACTGCCAGGTACTGGAAGAACGCTCGGACAATGAAGGCACCTTCTTCCGGGTGCGCGGCGCGCCCGGCACCATCGAAACCCTGCGCGAGCAAATCAGCCAGGCACGATGAATTCAGCGCCTTTGTGATACTTTCACAATACCGATTCCTCTGATTTCCGCCCTACCCTGCATAACCTGAAGGAAGCCCCGGGCAACCCGCATATGTCATTCCGAACGCAGTGAGGAATCTTTGGTAATTCATACAATAAGATTTCTCGCCACGCTCGAAATGACAGCTACTCAGAGATTTTAACCAGCCGTTGAAAAACTCATGACGGGCGAAAACATTTTCCGCTTGATCTGCCCTACTCCATTTAAGCCATCAAATTTTTGCATTTTGTTGATCTAAATCAATGAATCCGAGCTTGATTCGGTGGACAATTCAAATTCCACTATCACATATTGTTGGAGGAAATCATGAAGATGCTAGAAGCAGAAGATGTTATTACATTTAAAAAATTGGGTTTCAATTTAGCAGTCATAGGCGCAGTGGCGGCAGCTTTGATTATTGTATCGATGTACTTTTCGTAAGTAATCGAAGCAGGCGCTTGAATTTTTTTATTTCTAGTGTTTCAATGAATCACCTCGCCCTTCGGGGCGGGGTATAGTCAGTTTTCTCAATTCGCAACCTGTTCCCGTGCTTTTGGTTATCCCAGAAACAGAACGGGAGCCTAAGTCCACGTTCTGGTATAAATATAAATCTGAATTAGACTACGGTTTCTTTTCTACGACGTGCCATAAAACCCAGTAAGCCTAGCCCAGCCAAAAGCATAACGTAGGTTTCTGGTTCGGGAACAGCGACAGCGCTAATCATGAATGCTGGAGAGTTATAATTTCTTGTTGTCACTCCAGGATCAATGTAGTCGTCAAGTGTTCCGCTATATCGAACACCCGAAAAGGTTATGCTTGAAGGAAGTCCGCCCGCGAAGTCACTCTCGTTGAAGTACTGCCCGAAATGTACAAACCCTTCGGTATCGGTTTTCGTGTTGGATGTAAGGATTGGTAGTCCCGCTGCGTCCAAGAATGAGAAGGTGCCCGTGCCTGTCACTACACTACGTTGATCGGCAAAAGAAAATGCCCATACACTTGTCGGATTATTTATCGTCAATGTTTGGGCACCTAGAAAATCGATGGTGAAGTCAAATGTATCCCCTTCGGCAATGGCGACATTGAAGCCCCCATCAAATGCAGGTGTATCCTGCCACCCATAAAAAGCTGGAAACGTACCAACCATGGGTTGGGTTACATCCAGTGTCTGGTTAACAACGATATTGGTTGCGTATGCTGGTGCCGACAGAGCAGTTGCAGCAATGACAGCGCAGACTGCAAATTTAAAATTTGATTTCATTTGATCCCCTTCGACAAAAAGAATGTTGAGCTTTACTTGTAAAAAATCAGTTCATTTTTAAGCCTATCATATATCTTATACATTGATATTGTGTTTTTAATCACACTAGTCGAGATTTAAGAGCCTGTTCAAAGTCTTTGCAATAATAAAGGGGTCTGACCTAAATGGCACTAAGTTAAGCTGCTTTAGCATGGTATTTTCCCCTATGCAGAGCCACC
>CAZDYN010000323.1:0-2758 GCA_964509635.1 uncultured Nitrosomonas sp.
GTGAATTTATTGCTGGTGCCGGTGGTGTTGTTTTATCTGCTGCGCGACTGGGATAGGCTGATCAAACTGATCGATGAGATGATTCCGCGTTACTGGCATCACCAGATCTCTTTACTGGCGCGCGAGACGGACCGGATTCTGGCGGAATTTCTGCGCGGACAGTTATCCGTCATCGTGCTGATGAGCATTTGCTATATTACGGGCCTGTGGTTGGCGGGGCTGGAATTTGCGTTACCGATCGGACTGGTGGCCGGTATTCTGGTATTTGTGCCGTATCTCGGCATGATTGTCGGCCTGACGCTGGCGACTTTTGCCGCGGTCATGCAGTTTCAGGGCTGGAGCGGGGTGATTCCGGTGTGGATTGTATTCGGTGCGGGTCAATTGCTCGAAGGGATGCTGATCACTCCCTGGCTGGTGGGCGATCGCATTGGGTTGCATCCGGTTATGGTGATATTTGCGTTATTGGCGTTCGGCCAGTTATTCGGTTTCTTCGGTATTCTGCTGGCACTGCCGGTGAGTGCCGTGATGCTGGTCTGGCTGCGGCATCTGCGCCAGCGCTATCTGGGCAGCAATCTCTATAATTCTTAGTCATCTGCAAGGACGGGTTATGACGATTGCGCGATTATCATGCAACAACTGCTGTTAGACATCAAACCCCTGCCGTCCCCGGCGCTGGCGAATTTCCAGCCAGGACGCAATATTGAACTGCTGCACATGCTGACCCATATCCTGTCGGGACAGGAACAGGAACGCTTTGTTTATTTGTGGGGTGATGCGGGGTGCGGTAAAAGTCATTTGCTGCAGGCAACCGTTGCCGCGTATACACAAAAAAACCTGAAAGCGGTATATTGCTGCGCCAAAAAGCAACCGTGCGAATTGTCCGCGGATAGCCGCATGGACTGCATCGCGATCGATGATATTGATCATCTGGATGCACCGGCTCAGATCGGCTTGTTTAATCTGTATAACCAGTTGCGTGAGGAAGGCCACACCTTGCTGCTGGTGAGCGGGGCCGTGGCACCGGTGCATCTCAATATGCGGCAGGATTTGGTTACGCGCCTGGGATGGGGGCTGGTGTATCAGGTGCATGAATTAACCGAAGAGGAAAAGATAGCGGCGATGAAAACGCATGCCGCCGATTGCGGTTTTGACTTGCCGCTGGAGATTTGTTTGTATCTGCTGCGGCACGGGCGGCGCGATTTGCCGTCGTTGATGATGACGCTGGATGCGCTGGATCGGTATTCCCTGGTTCATCAGCGTCAAATTACCATACCTTTGTTACGAGAATTATTACAGGTGGCTTCATGAATTTAGCATTATTTGATCTGGACAATACCCTGATTGCGGGCGACAGTGATTTCCAATGGGCGCAATTTCTGATTGAAAAGAAGGCATTGGACCGTGAGTTGCACGAAGCGAAAAACATCGAGTTCTACGAGCAATACAAGGCGGGAACGCTGGATATTCATGAATTTCTCGATTTCCAGTTAAAGCCGCTGGCGCGCCATCCGCGCGTTCAACTGGAAGCCTGGCGCAGCGAATTCATGTGCAAGAAGATTATGCCGCTGATTGCGCCGGGCACGCGCCAGTTGATCGAGCAGCATATGCTGGATAATGATCTGTGCATCATCATTACCGCCACTAACAGCTTTGTCACCGCGCCGATTGCACAGGCACTCGGCATCAGACATTTGATTGCGACCGAGCCGGAAGAAAAAGACGGCGAGTTTACCGGCCGGGTGTGCGGCACGCCTTCTTTCCGCGAGGGTAAAATCGAGCGGCTGGAGAAATGGCTGGATGCGCATAATTTAACCTGGTTATCCTTTCTGCGCAGCTGGTTTTATAGCGATTCACTCAACGACTTGCCCTTGCTCAGTAAAGTGACGCATCCCGTTGCCGTGGACCCGGACGCCACGCTGAAAAGCCATGCGGAAAAAAATAACTGGCCGATTATCAGCTTGCGTTGATGAGGTGGGTTGGCAATTGATTGTTCAGGGAAATACCTTTGTCAGTTCGATAAGAGGAGGGTGGTGTGATGTCAGGATGTGACCCTGTGACTGTGTTCCGTTTCGATGGCCGCGAGACCTGAAATCGATGGTGATTAAGGTAAAGGATAAATGAGGCAGCGGGATTCAATGCACGCTTGCACGCCCTTGAACTATACGTCCGAAACGAGCCGCTTTGAAATCATAGATTAACGCAAGCAACAAATTTAATCAACTCACAAAAGGAGACCGCATCCGTCACCATAGCATCGGCCAGCGCCCGAAACCGCTGTCGGGCGAAGCGAATCCCCAGCCCCGGCTGCCGGATTCGCACGCATAGAGCACGCGCACGCCGTATTCCGTTTCGATCGCCGCGAGATGGGATTCGATTGCGGCGCGAACATCGGGATCGATCGGGTGATCGTGTTCAATTGCCCGCATCGTCTCCTGCCGGAAATTGTCCGTCATCGGCGGCATGCAGCGGATTTTCGCGGTAGAGCACCGTGACGCCCGGCGCGGTTTCGCCTTCTTGCAAACTCGCCTGAAAGATTGCCGCGAAACGCCCTCCTGCCTCGTGACAGCGCTGTCGGCCGAAGGCTTGCAGCAGGACGAATTCATTTTGTCCGATATCTGCGTGAAGCACAGCTTTCGATTTCAGTTCAAAAGCACACTGTATGTAGGACAACCATGTGTTGTACGCGGCCAGGGTTCATCCGCATCGAGTTCGAGTAAACACTCCAGTTCTAGCCCTTCCTGTGCATTAGGTTCTAGTT
>CAZDYN010000324.1:0-2736 GCA_964509635.1 uncultured Nitrosomonas sp.
TTCGTTGCATAGTCTCGCTATGCGCCTCAAAATTGAGAAAATCTGCTCTCGTTCTCCCACTTGGCTCGCTACGATTGCTTAAGTCCGACAGATTCCTAGCAATTTCATCACCATTGGCGATCGAGACGCCTAAAATCGATACGTATACCGCAGAAAATAATCGATATCTTCGCGCTTTTGTGATGCATTGACGTGCTGCCGGATATCCTTGTTGTGACGCAGGCGCGCTTCGATGGTGTGTTTCTCATTGATTGCCCATTTGTAGCGCACCTCGGTTTGATTGACATTGTTATTAAAAGTCGGTGACAACAGCCAGCCATCGCCAACATGACCAAATGCGAATCCAATGCTGTGCTGCGGAACAAAATCGATGAAATTTAAACTGACCTGGGTTGCGAAACCATTGGCGGCACCCGATATGCCGGTGTTGATAGCACTGCGTTCCGGTGTGTTGGGCGCATAACCGGTCTCTCCGGCCAGCATAAGTTTCAGGCTTTCCCCCATTGGCCACTGGGCCGCAAGGCGACCGACGATACTCCAGTAATCATGGACAGTTCCGGAACCAATGCCTCTGCTGTGCAGGGCATCAGGCAACCAGGTAATATCGATAGTACGCTGCACAAATGGTCCGGCTTTTTGGGTGTTTTCAATACTGGCAAAATAAGACACGCGGCTACCGTCTTCGCTGAAATTAAGAGGTGCGCGGCGCACCTGGGTTGCGCCCTGAGCGTCGTTATACTGTGCAATAACTGTCGTGACCCAGCCGTTTGCGGCGTTATGCCGGACCTGAGCGCCATCGGTCCAGGTGATATTGGTAAATGGGCTGTCTTCACGGTCCAGTGATTTCTCGGCTACGCCCTTCAACAGCGCTACGCTTTGGAAACGGCCCACGCGCAACTGCCAGGCAGTATTCGGGTGATACTCGACATAGAGTTCATCCAGCGTGGAATCCCCATGACGCAGGCCATTTTCTGTTGGGATACTATTAAAAGCTGCGAAGTGCAGCTTGTTGCCATCTGAAGAATAGCGCCCTGCAAACCGTGCCTGCATTCGCCATTGCTCATTGAATTTCGCGCCCAACCCGACACGGGGGCGCATCCGGATTTCGTGGATTGAAGTGTCGTTTCCATTACGATCATCGCGGTGCAACGAGAAGGAGCTAACGCGCATGTCACCGTTCAATGAAAAATCGACGGCTGCCGCAGAATTGGCCAGAGTCAGACATAACCCAGAGAATATGATTTTTACCCAATTTCTGAAGGGAAACATAAGAGCCTATCCATCTGGTATCAGGGAATCCGGTCAATCTTGTTGGAACCGTGATGCATTGTATCGCGGATTCAATTTCAAACTGAGACACTACCGCATTTCAAGGATTAGCTTGATTTTTGCAGCCATTAAATTTTTACCCTTAGCTAACCTACTGCGCCAATGGGATAGCGGTTCATATTTCCTCAATTTCTCGTTGCATAGTTTGGCTATGCGCCTCAAAATTGAGAAAATCCGCTCTCGCTCTCCCACTTGGCTCGCTACGATTGCTTAAGTCCAACAGACTAACTAAGTGAATACGCGAGAAAGCGCGACATTGCCTTGCATGCATATTGCCTGATGACGAATCATGTGCATTTGCTGCTCTCCGTGCTTTCGGCTGGCGCTTTATAGGGGGATTGATGCAGGATGCGGGCCGCCGCTGCGTGCAGTATGTCAACCGCACGTGTCAGCGTAGCGGCGGTCTTTGGCAGGGATGGTACAAAGCAAGTTACATTCAATCCGAGCGCTATCTTCTGGCTTGCATGCGCTACATCGAACTTAACCCGGTGCGCGCCGGAATGGTGGCGCAACCTGGAGAATGCCGCTGGAGTAGTTATGGTGCTAATGCGCTGGGAAAGGAAGATAAATTGCTTGCGCCGCATGATGAATATCTCGCTTCGGGCTCGACAGCCGCAGGCCGGCAAAAGGTTTACCGGATTTATTTGTCAACGAAGACGATGATTCAGCTTGGAATTTATAAAGTCGGCCATTAAACAGTTCGATTTTTCATAGCAGAGAAGGCCGGGATACGGAGATTCTAATAAATCTTTTTAATGGCCGGATCAATAATCCGTGCGGCTACCTAGCAGGGTGTGATCGTGGGTGACAGCCGTTTCTCGGAAATGATAGAAAAACGCTTGGGCCGGAAAGTAGTGCCACAGCCACGTGGCAGGCCGCCCAAGGAAAAAGCTGTAGAGCAAACCATGAAAATGGTTATTGGGGCAGGAAGAGGCGGATGTGCGCGTTCTATCAAGAGTATTTTCTTATAGGGTTGTTTTTTATCAAATATGCAATATTATTTCACTGCAGGCGAAAGTGTGAAAAATACAGTCATTATAAAATGATGTCGCATATTTCTTCATTCAAACGCTGACATGTGCGAATTGGATCGGCCGATTGCGTGATCGGTCTGCCAATGACTAAGTAATTTGCTCCATTTGCTATGGCTTGCCGTGGCGTTGTAATTCTTTTCTGATCGTCTGTCTGATCTTCATTGGCTGGCCGGATGCCGGGCGTCACCAGGCAAAAATCCTTGCCAATTTGGTGACGCAGATTTGCTGCTTCCAGTGCGGAGCAGACCACGCCATCCAGCGCGCAATCATTCGCCAATCGAGCTAGACGTTCGACAATTTGTTCCGGCTGGCCTTGCAAACCGATATCGGTAAGGTCGTCCTGATCCATGCTGGTCAGTAAAGTGACTGCAAT
>CAZDYN010000325.1:0-2734 GCA_964509635.1 uncultured Nitrosomonas sp.
ATATCCGCACCCCCATCGTCGAACAAACCGATTTATTTATCCGCTCCATTGGTGAAGTAACGGATATTGTTGAAAAAGAGATGTATACCTTTGTCGATCATCTCAACAATGACAGCTTAACTTTGCGGCCGGAAGGCACGGCGTCATGTGTGCGTGCTGTCATTGAACATAATCTTTTGTATTCCGGTCCGCAAAGACTATATTATGCCGGCCCGATGTTCCGGCATGAGCGGCCGCAAAAAGGACGTTACCGGCAATTTCATCAGGTCGGTGTGGAAGCGCTGGGTTACGCGGGGCCGGATATCGATGCGGAACTGATTGTGATGTGTGCACGATTGTGGGATTTATTAGGTATCTCAGGCTTGCGTCTTGAGATCAGCACATTGGGTAATGCCGAATCGCGCGCACTGCACCGTTCCCGGTTGATCAAATACTTCGAGCAGCACCGTGATGGTCTGGATGAAGATTCATTAAGACGTTTACATACCAATCCATTACGCATACTGGATAGCAAAAATCCGGACATGCAGGAGATCATCGGCAATGCGCCCAAGCTGATTGATGATCTGGATATTGAATCCTGCGCTCATTTTGAAGCGCTGCAGCATATCCTGCGTGAACAAGGCATTGACTTCGAGATCAATTTGCGTCTGGTGAGAGGGCTTGATTACTACAATCGCACCGTGTTTGAATGGGTGACCGATCGACTGGGCGCTCAAGGAACAGTCTGTGCAGGCGGACGATATGATGGCCTCATTGAGCAGGTTGGAGGCAAACCCGCGCCGGCATGTGGATTTGCCATGGGCATTGAACGGTTGCTTGCGCTGATGCACGAATGCGGTAAGGAAATCACGCCGTCCGCCCCTGATATTTATATCGTTCACCAGGGCGAACAGGTTATGGATTATGCCTGGAAATGCGCTGAACTGCTTCGTGATGAAGGATGCGATGTCATATTGCATTGCGGCGGCGGCAGCTTCAAATCGCAAATGAAAAAAGCCGATGCATCCGGTGCCAGCTATGCGTTGATTATCGGTGACAATGAATTCAAGGCACAGGAAGTAACCCTTAAACCACTACGGGAAGCGATTGAGCAGGCAAGCGTGAAATTAGACATTGTGACTGAAATAATTAATAAGAAAAGCTCTCAATATCAATAACCCAGCATTAATCAGGACAACAGCATGGCAACTTATAATCACGAAGATCAAGAGAGAATCGATGGATTTAGCGCTTGGTGGAACAAGTATGGTACTGCAATCACGATCATTCTGGCAGTCATCCTTGCCACTACTGGCGGCACCAAAGCTTGGCAATATTATCAGCAACAGCAAGCGCAGCAAGCCGCCGATTTGTATGCCTTGCTGCAGCAAGTGCAATCCAGTGGCGATGCTGCAAAAATCAACGATGCGGCACAATTGCTCACGGAGGGTTACCCCGCGAGCGGCTATGCACCCCGTGCGGCATTGATCGCGGCGCAAGCCGATGTTCAGGCAGGCAACAATCAGCGCGCCATGCAGAACCTGCAATGGGTTATTGACCATGCAAGAGAAATTGAAATGCAGGATCTGGCGCGATTGAGAATATCCGGTATTTTGCTGGATGAAGGAAAATATGACGAAGCACTCCGGTTTCTTAACGCGAAGCACAGTGAACACTTTGCCGGATTGTACTGGGATCGCAAAGGGGACATTCAAGTAGCAGCCAATAAAATCTCCGAAGCGCGGCTGAGTTATCAGGCCGCTATTGATAAGCTAAGCAAAAATAACAACTATTTTAATATTGTCCAAATGAAACTGGACGCGCTGGGTGAATCCGACTAGTAATTAAAGTGGTCTTTTCGTTGAATTCAGCCGGATTACGGCGGCTATTTTCCTGTTGGGCAATATCTATTCTGCTGCTATCGGGCTGCGGCAGCACGTTGAATCCCTTTGATATGCGTATCATTGAATCAATGAGCACGCAATTATCCGATTTGCTTGTCACGGAAGAAGTCATCGTATATGACAAGGAAGAACTCGATGCCTTGAAAGCGGCTGATCGCATTCCTTTGAAATGGAATAATAAGGTCAGTGAGAACGATATCGCTTCCTTTTATGCCGTCTATGACAATGGCGCAGTATACGCTGCTGATGAAGCCGGCAGGCTGACCAAATACGACGCGGCGACCGGGAAAGAGTTGTGGCAAGTGAAGACAAAAAACAAGTTTTCCGCTGGCGTAGGTATCGGTGAAGGATTGATTCTAATCGGCACATTTAAAGGCGAAGTGCTGGCTTATAATGAATCCGGCCATACGGTGTGGCAAGCTTCCGTTACCAGTGAGATTCTAAGCCCGCCGCAGATACAAAATAATATCGTGGTTGTGCGTACTGTCGATGGCCGCATATTTGGGCTTGATGCCATTGATGGCAAACGGAAATGGATTTATCAAGGCGCGACGCCGCCATTAACAGTACGCAGCACTGCGGGAATAACCGCCACGCATGGCGCGGTATTTGCCGGTTTTCCCGGTGGCAAGATGGTGGCGATGAGCCTGTTCAATGGTAATATCGGCTGGGAAGTTGCGGTTTCTCAACCGCGCGGCGTTACGGAACTTGAGCGGATGACGGATATTACCAGCGCACCGGCGGTTAATAACCGGTTTGTTTGCGCAGTTGCATACCAGGGGCGCGTCGCCTGTTTTACCATCAATGATGGCACGCAGATCTGGGCGCGTGAATCTTCAAGTAGCGCC
>CAZDYN010000326.1:0-2732 GCA_964509635.1 uncultured Nitrosomonas sp.
GTATTGAAGACATTATTGATTTTTCGGGTGTGCGCGACTTTATCGATCAACCGGTAAAAACCTATTCCAGCGGTATGTATGTGCGTCTGGCTTTTTCCGTTGCGATTAATGTCGATCCGGATATTCTGGTGATTGACGAAGCATTGTCGGTCGGTGATGGCGCTTTTGCGCGCAAATCGTTTGCCCGTATCATGCAAATGCGCGATGCCGGAAAAACAATACTGTTTTGCTCGCACTCGCTGTTTCAGGTGGAATCCTTGTGCGCACGCGCAATCTGGATCAATCAGGGTAAAATCGTCCAGGATGGCGAATCGGCACAAGTGGTATCCGCTTACCAGGCATTTCTGGATCAAAGTACCGCGAATTCAGATTCTGAATCAGCCTCCAGCAAAGCCGCTCCGGCACTCGCCGCGACACAGGCGATGGGCAGCGCCTATCTGGAAAAAGTAAAACTACAGGTAAATGACACCTATACGCAGCATGCCGTTATCACCAGCGGGCAATCCCATATTATGATCTCGGTAAGCTTTGTTTCCGACCCCGCACTGCCTTGCCCGAATATTGCAATGACATTGCAATCCAAGGATGGCCGGACCATCACCAGCGCGGCAACATGGGAAGATCAATTTACCGTGCAACGCACACCGGCCGGTTCAGGCCGGATCTGCCTCAAACTGGATCAATTGCCGCTGCTCAAGGGTGAGTATCTGATTAATATCTATTTGCTGTGCGAGCGCGGCTTGCACCTCTACGATTCGGCGGAAGGCGCGGCAACCTTGCAGGTAAAACAAACCGGCCGCTTGCAAGGCTATTTTTCGATTCCTCATCAATGGGAAAACAATCATTCAATCACCCATAATGACCCAGTCCGCTAATCACGATTTGATACCCGGTACGCAGCACTATCGCCAGGCCGGTCATATTACCGCTTCAATGGCGGCGGTATCGCCTTCTCCTTTCAAGGACCTGACTTTCCCGTTGAATGTTTATGCGCACGCCTTGCTGTTACAGGAGGGCAAGGCTGATTACTTGCACTATGGATTATTTCAGAATGACAAAACCAGTCTGCAAGCAGCGCAACAGTTTTCCACGGATTTGCTGCTGGCAAGATTGCCAGCACCGCCTTGCCGCATTCTGGAAGCCGGTGTGGGACTGGGTACCACCTTTACCCTGCTGCGCCAGCGCGGCTATGATGTGCACGGCATCACGCCCGATGCGCAGCAGATCGCTTATATGCAAAAATCCCTGGGTAGCGATGTTTCTGTCAGCAATCACTCACTGGAAACTTTTACAGCCGGCCCCGGAAGCTTTGATGCCGTTTTATTCCAGGAATCGGCGCAATACATCGAGCCCCTGGTCATTTTTAATAAAGCACTGGATCTGCTTCCGCTATCGGGTGATTTAATTATTCTCGACGAATTTGCACTAAAGTACGATGAAGCCGGAAGCGAACGGCTCCATTCGCTTAATGATGTGGTGACACTGGCTAAGCGATTCGGGTTTGAACTGATTGAGCGCATGGATTTATCCGCCATGGCGGCGCCCACGCTCGATTATCTGCTGCGAATCACCGCAATTCACCGGAAAAGTTTGCTCAAAGACCTCGCACTGACTGGCGAGCAGTTGACCCAACTGGACGAATCCAATCGCGATTATCTGAAAAAATACGCCAGCGGCCATTATGGCTATGCCCTGCTGCATTTCAGAAAAAAAATATCCCCCAAATGGCGCTTGCAGCTTCTGCATGAAAGCCAGGCCCCGGAAATGCTCGGCTTGTTCAAAGAAACATTCCATCACGAAATGACGCCAGCCACCTGGCAGTGGAAATATGGTTCGGATTTAAGTCATGAGGTTGGTATCTGGCGCGAAAATAAGCTGATTGCCCATTATGGCGGCATTGCCCGGAAAATTCTGTTCTTTGGTCAACCCCGAATCGCCGTGCAAATCGGCGATGTCATGGTTGATGCAAACGAGCGCGGCACGCTCACCAGGAAAGGACCTTTTTCCCTCATGGCGGCAACTTTTCTGGAGCGCTACATCGGTTATGGCAAACCTTATCTGATCGGCTTCGGCTTTCCAAACGAACGCGCCATGAAAGTAGCCGAACGGCTGGGGCTCTATGCTGAAGTCGGGCGCATGATTGAATGCTCATGGAGTACCCGGTCACGTCTCCCATTATGGGGAACTCGTTTACAGCTGATTGACCGCGACCCGGCAGACTTTGCAATAGCCGCCGTTAACGAATGCTGGCAACGCATGGCCGCCAATTTGCAAACAGCAATCATCGGCGTGCGTGACTGGCAATATCTGCAACATCGCTACCTCGACCACCCGTCTCAACAGTACCAGATCTTGCTGGTAAAAAGCCGTTTCAGCGGACGGGCACGAGGCATCCTGGTGCTGCGCCACGATCCCGAGGGTTGCGAAATTGTTGACCTGATCGCCCCCCTGGCCGAGATTCCAGTGCTCATCACACACGCCCGGCGGATAGCAGGCATCCATGGCGCCACACGCGTGTTTTGTCATATTACCGGAAACTTCACTGCATATTTCGCAGCCGCCGGTGCAAAACAACAACCGTTGGATATCCGCATACCCGCGAATGCCTGGAGTCATGGACCGTCCCCCGAAACTCTGAAGAATCACTGGTGGTTAATGAGCGGTGACAAAGACTTCCGCTAGGAGTCTGTCGGAATTAAGGCTAATCTACTGCGCCAATGGGATAGCGGTTC
>CAZDYN010000327.1:0-2731 GCA_964509635.1 uncultured Nitrosomonas sp.
TCTGGCTGTTGCAAACGTTGGTTTTCCCGCTCGGTAAACGTTGCAAACCACCGGCTGATGCTCTGACGCATGAAGTGGCCAGGCTGATGATGGCGCCAGGTGCGGTACGGGACCGCTTGACTGCGGGCATTTTTGTGCCAACAGCGGATCATGAGCCGATGGCGGATCTGGAACAAGCCTTGCGGTGCGCGATCGAGTGCGCTGCGATCGAAGCCAAACTGCGGGAAGCGGTCAAGTCGCGGAAAATCGCCGATCATGGCGACGGACAGCTTGCGCAGGCATTACAATTAAACGTGATTACTGCGACAGAGGCGGATCTGCTGAACAAGTTGAAGGATCTGCGCAGCCGGGTGGTCAAAGTGGATGATTTTGCGTCTGATTTCGGCCCGGAAACAAAAGCGGGCCAGAATGCTGCAAGCTGACTGAGACTTCGTTATAAAAGGGGACGCTATGCAATTCGATCAAGATGGAATGATCAACGTTATTCCGGTGGAGCAAGCAAAAACACTGGATGGTCTGTTTAAGGAGCGGGTGCAACGCTCACCGCAGAAAATGGCTTACCGCTATTTCAATCTGGTCAGCGAGCAGTGGGGAAGTTATACCTGGGAGCAGATGAATCAATGGGTTGCCCGCTGGCAGGCGGCCCTGGAAAGGGAATCGCTGGTTCCCGGCGACCGGGTGGCGGTGATGATGAAAAATTGCCCGGAATGGGTGATGTTCGAGCAGGCGGCGCTGGGTCTCGGATTGGTGGTGGTTCCTTTATATACCGATGACCGGGTTGAAAACGCGGCTTATGTGATCAACGATGCCAGCGTTAAAGTGCTGTTGCTGGAGAATTCTCATCAATGGCAGCAGTTTCTCACCATACATGATGAAATCGAAGGGCTGCAACGTATCGTTCTGCTCCGGCCTTTCGAACCGGACTGTGTTGATGCACGGGATAACACACGCGTGGTATCCGTTAGAGACTGGCTGTCATCGGTGCATGCCGGTGATGTCAAGCATATCCCCGCGGATCCGCACGCGCTTGCGACGATCATCTATACGTCGGGTACGTCCGGACGCCCCAAGGGCGTGATGCTCAGTCATCACAATATACTATCCAACGCTTTCAGCTGCTTGCAGGTTGTGCCGGTAGCGGCGGATGATCTGTTGCTATCCTTCCTGCCTTTGTCGCATACCTTCGAGCGCACCTCGGGCTATTACGTGCCCATGATGTCGGGGGCCACCATCGCGTATGCGCGTTCAATCCAGCAATTACAGGAAGATCTGCTGACCATCCGGCCGACATTATTGATCTCGGTGCCGCGTATCTATGAACGGGTTTATGCGGGCATACGCGCAAAATTAGCCGCGGGTCCCGCTTTTGCGCGGTGGTTGTTCAATTTTGCGGTGGACGTGGGATTCAGCCGCTTCGAATATCAGCAAGGAAGGGGGCATTGGCGGCTCACGCATTGTTTGTGGCCATTACTCAGGAAACTGGTTGCGGATAAAGTGATGGCCAAGCTGGGCGGCCGGTTACGGTCTGTGATGAGCGGTGGCGCAGCATTGCCGCTTGAAGTTTCACGCATATTCATCGGTCTGGGATTGCCGGTTCTGCAAGGCTACGGAATGACGGAAAGCAGCCCGGTCGTTTGTACTAACCGGTACAAGGACAATCTGCCGGCCAGTGTCGGTTTGCCGATCCCCGGCGTGGAGGTTAAGCTGGGGGAAAGCAATGCGCTGCTGATTCGCGGCGCCAACGTGATGCTCGGCTACTGGAACAATCCTGAAGCGACCCAAGCCGTTATTTCGCCCGATGGCTGGCTTAATTCCGGCGATATCGCAGCAATCGATGAACAAGGCCATGTGACCATTACCGGACGGTTGAAAGAAATCATTGTCTTGTCTACCGGCGAAAAAGTGCCGCCCGCCGATATGGAAGCGGCCATTTTGCGTGATCCGCTATTCGAGCAGGTGATGCTGATTGGCGAAGCGCGTTCCTATTTAAGTATTCTGGCCGTATTGCATCCGGCCCGGTGGCAGGATTTCGCCGCACAGTACGGTTTAAGCGATAATCCGGATAATGAGCATCACAGGCAGCAGATTGAGGAAATTCTGCTGGATAAAATTACGCGCCAAACCAGTGAATTTCCAGGCTATGCCAAAATACGCCGCGCAGCGGTCATTCAGGAGCCTTGGACTATTGAAAACGGGCTGCTGACGCCAACCTTGAAATTGAAACGCGCGAAGGTACTGGAAAAATACAAAGCGGAAGTGGATAGATTATATGCAGGACACTGAAGAACTTTCAGGCAGTTGTCATTGCGAGCGTGGCGGGAAATCCGGCCTGTGGATTATCAAGGATTCCTCACCCTGTACGGAATGATCAATGCGGATTGCTCAAGGTTTTTCTGAGAATAATCACTGTTTGACTCGACCTTCGGAATAAAGGAAACAAATCGATGGCAAAAGATACCGGCAAACTGGATAAAGTGGTTCTGGAAGCGCGCCGCAATGCGGAAAAACGCGCGCAAGGATACCGCGAACAGGCGCTCAAGTTATTCCCCTGGGTATGCGGCCGCTGCGCGCGCACGTTTGATCACAAGAATCTGCAATTACTGGAAGTGCATCACAAGAACAGTAATCACGACGATAACCCGCCCGACGGCAGTAACTGGGAGCTGCTCTGTACTTACTGTCATGAGAATGAGCATTCCAAGTTGAAAGACGCGATGGGCCGTGTAGATCA
>CAZDYN010000328.1:0-2728 GCA_964509635.1 uncultured Nitrosomonas sp.
AGAAGGCCGGGATACGGAGATTCTAATAAATCTTTTTAATGGCCGGATCAATAATACTGGATGGTGAGTGATTTAATTGCAAGTTGTATGAAATCAGAAATAATCTTCTATAATAAGAATTCAAATTCGGGTATTCTAGCTACTGCTCTATTGCTGATAAGTATTCTGCTCTTATCGGTGTTAAGTGGCATGCTTGCCGCATCTGGTAACTTAATTCTTCTAATTCCGCTGCTAGCTCTATATGGTCTTTTCTTTGTCCTTGCTGCGCCGATTGGCTGGACGGTTTGGATTATATTTTTATCCGCCTTTTTAATTACTGGTCCAGTCGTATATTTTACTCGTTTTTCTCAGCTTCAATGGTTTACCGTTTTAGTAAGTATGGCTTTGTTGCTGCCGATACTGCTTTATTTATTACGTAGCAAGACGAATATACGATCAATCCCGATTTCGGGCGATATCCTTTTGCCTTTTTTTTTCGTTTTGCTAGTAATTTTCTCTACAGTCATAGACCAACCTCAATTCGTGGATTTTGTTAATGCATCACGCCACTATTTTCTCATGTGGCCTTTAATGTTGGTTTTTATGTTTGGTTTAGTGCCTCAAAAAATGCTTGTGCAATTGTGGAAAGCCTTGATGATTGTGGCAGTTTTGCAGTTACCAATGGCAATTTATCAATATTTCTTTGTAGCTAAGAAAAGTGCACGGCTTTCTCCCTGGGATGCTGTGATTGGAACGTTTCAGGGCAGTATGGATGGTGGCGGTAATAGTGCTGCTATGGCCATTATGCTGCTCATTGCTATGTTAACTGCCATTGCTCTGTGGCGTGGCGGGAAATTGCATGGTACTTGGATGTTTTTAGTTATTGTGACGGGGCTGGGTACGATAGCTTTGGCAGAAGTAAAAGCAGCCGTTATGCTGTTGCCAGTTGCTATTGGTCTATATTACCGTCGTGAGCTATTGCGGCGCCCTATAGAGTCAATAGTCGTAACGATCGGAACATTTCTGTTGGTTGGCAGTATATTCATGGTTTATGAGAAGCTTCATTATGGTGATGTTCCTACGCATACTTTCAACAAGAATCAAGTTACTTCAACTTACGATCGAATAATAAGAGCATTAAGTCCAGAAGCGGAGTCTGATAGTGGAAATCAATTGGGGCGTGTTAATCATTTGGTGAATTGGTGGAATATTAATGTTTTGAGTGGCGATATTCAGCATAGCTTATTTGGTTACGGTATGGGGGCGACTCACGCCACTAGGATTGGGGAGGGAGAATTGGTCACCCGTCTGCCGTATAAAGTTAATACATCCTCATCTATTATCTTACTATGGGAAGCAGGTATCTTGGGGCACCTGGTATTTCTTCTTGTACTATTATCTGGTTCTAAAGTTTCTGAGCGGGCCGCTAAGAATGAAGCTATTCCAGAGATTAATCGTATTCTCCTTAGGGTGGGAGCGATTGGTTTGTTATTACTTGCTATAACCTTACCTTATAAGAATTTTCATCTTTATTCTAATCCCATTCAGTTTCTTATGATGCTTATGCTTGGGCAAGCTGCTTACTGGTCGGATTTTGTAAAGAAGGTTGCAAAGATATGAAGGTTACAGAAATTTTATTTAATTATCGGTTTTCCAACAGTTAATTCAAAACCAAATTCGAAAATTAAGCTGGCGGCGTAGGCGATTGGAGAAAAAATTATTATATTACAACTTGCCTGATATCAATTGGAAAGCCTATGTCCAACCTTGATTAAACGTATGGAAGAAAACTATAAGATATCAGTCAATGTTGAGAAAAATCAGGAAATAATCTGTAGGATAGAGAATAGTGTGATCAATTTATACGGCAAATTTATGTTTCGTGAATGCTATTCATACGAGCTAAGCTAAATTGTATTGACTGAAATATTTATTCGAAGTTTGTGAACTCAATTGATCAATTGGATTGTGTAAATGTGACCGGTATATGTCAGGAATATTAGATTCTTATTTCGAAAGGTAATATATGATGATTGATTTTATAGGAATCGGTGCACAAAAATGCGCGTCTACTTGGGTGCATCGCGTTCTGTCCGATCATCCGGAAGTAGCGGTTTTACCAGGTAAAGAAATTGATTTCTTTTCTTATTACTATAATTTTGGGTATGAGTGGTATGAAAGACATTTAGGCGATGCTGGTTCAGGAAAAATGGTTGGTGAAGTATCTCCTTCATATTTTGCTGATAGCGATACGCCAAGCCGCGTCTTTCTCTACAATCCAAGAATGCGTATCGTGCTTTCATTGCGCGACCCTGTTGAACGTGCCTATTCAAACCATTTGCACGAAGTCAAACTTGGTCACGTGACGGGTCAGAATATCGAGTTTGAAAATGGGTTGATAAATAATCCCATGTACCTAATGCAATCTAACTACGCACAGCAGCTTGCTCGTTGGCTTGCAGTATTTCCTCGTGAGCAGATATTGGTGATTTTTCAAGAAGAGATTCGTGATGACCCTGTCATTCAGGCACGGAATTTGTACCGATTCTTGGGGATTAACGAAAATCATCAGTCTTGGTTTTTAGAAAAAAAAGTAAATGAGAGTCTAACTATAAAAAATAATGGAGTGGATTACTTTCTCAAGCAACTAGGAAGATTCGGCCGCTCAGTCGGGATTGGTAGTATGGTCGAAGCAGTTAAAAAAAATGACTTGGTTCGGCGTTTGCGCCGTACACATAATCAGATTGAC
>CAZDYN010000329.1:0-2722 GCA_964509635.1 uncultured Nitrosomonas sp.
ACCGGTTCGACTGTGACAGGAGCCGGATCAAACCACTGCCCGGCTACATTTACCAGCCATTCCGGATCACAATGATAAATCTGTTACCTCATTGAATAATAATCAGAAACAGCATTCTTTCTCAAAACTTCCCTATTAATCAGAATCCTGCGTGATCATCACGCGAATGTATGAAATATTCGGGATAACAACGCACCCGCTTCATCAATGCGCGCTACCCGCTATCGCCTGTTTCAGTTTGATCAGTTCGGGCTGATTGAGTGTTTCCGTTTTCAGTAATGCTTCAGCGGTCTGATCAAGCAGCGTGCGATTGGACTGAAGGATATTGATGGCGCGCTCCAGAGCTTGGTCAACCAGCACGCGCACCGCGATATCGATTTTATTGGCGGTTTCCTCGCTGTAATTGCGATTCTGCGGCATGGGCATGTTGGGTTGCAGAAAGGCGGACTGCTCTCGGTCATACGCCACGTTGCCCAATGCCTCGCTCATACCGTAGCGCAGCACCATGGCACGGGCGATATCCGTGGCACGCACCAGATCATCCGCTGCACCGGTGGATACTTCATGGAACACCACTTGCTCGGCCGCACGTCCGCCCAGCAATACCGCCATTTTATTGAGCAATTCCACGCGCGTCATCAGAAAGCGGTCTTCGGTCGGGCGCTGAATGGTATATCCTAACGCGCCGACACCACGCGGAATGATGGATACCTTGTGCACTTCATCAGTTCCGGGTAAAGCCAGCGCCACCATCGCGTGTCCCAGTTCATGAAACGCCACTACACGCCGCTCTTCCGGATTCAGCAGGCGGTTACGCTTCTCCAGCCCGGCCACGATACGCTCGATGGCATTATTGACATCCGCCATCGTCACCGCTGCGGCGGCGCGCCGTGTCGCCAGCAGCGTAGCCTCATTGATCAGGTTTGCCAGATCCGCGCCGGTAAATCCCGGCGTCAGAGCGGCAATCTGATCGATTTTGACATCGCTATGCAGTTTCACTTTTTTGGCATGTACGGCGAGAATTTGCTCGCGCCCGGTCTTATCGGGCCGGTCCACCAGCACCTGACGGTCAAACCGTCCGGCGCGCAGCAATGCCGGATCAAGAATTTCCGGCCGGTTGGTCGCGGCCAGCAGCACGATACCGCTGCTGGGATCGAAACCATCCAGTTCCGCCAATAATTGATTCAGGGTTTGTTCCTTCTCGTCGTGCCCGCCGCCCAGCCCGTAAGCGCCCCGCGCGCGTCCCAGCGCATCCAGTTCATCGATAAAAATAATCGCGGGGGCCATTTGCCGCGCCTGTTCGAACAAATCACGCACGCGCGCGGCACCGACACCGACAAACATCTCAACAAATTCAGAACCGGAAATGGAGAAAAACGGCACGCCCGCCTCACCGGCTACCGCCCGTGCCAGCAATGTCTTGCCGGTACCCGGCGGTCCCACCAGCAAAATGCCTTTCGGCGCGCGCCCGCCCAAACGGCCATAATCCGCCGGATTCTTGAGGAAATTGATAATTTCAACCAGCTCCTCCTTGGCTTCATCCACCCCCGCCACGTCATCAAAGGTCACCTTGGTTTCCTTTTCGACAAACACCTTGGCGTGGCTCTTGCCGATCGACATCAATCCGCCGCCCATGCTACTGCCCATGCGGCGAATGACGAATAGCCAGATGCCAATGAAAATTGCCGTCGGTATAATCCAAGAGAGTAAATCGCGCAACCAGGTACTTTGCACGACACCGGTATAAACTACATTGTGTTTGTCGAGAATTTCCGCCAGATCAGGCTCCACCCGTGTGGTGACAAAATCCTTAAATCCATCTGCATGCTTCTCCTTGAGCGTGCCGAAAATCTGATTTTCCGTAATTGCAATCTCGGCCACCCGCCCCTGTTCCAGAAACTGCTGAAAACGGCTGTATGGAATAGGCTCCACTTGAGTATATTGCGTATACAGGTTCTGGACCAGCAGCAAGCTCAGTAGCGCGACAATGACAAACCAGAAGTTGACGTATGCTTTTTTATCCATTGATCGGACTCCAATTTAACCGGCAAGAAATATTGTTGCGCACAGAACAGCAAACTGCAGACATAAGATAGCGTAAAGTTGCATAAATTTCAGCAGATCAATTAAAGGCACTGAGGTGCGTAATGCTGCGCGATTGTATTTTCTATCGGCACTCAATCAATCAGATGATCGATTTGATTGAATAAGCTTCCTTTGAGAGTACGACGGATAACATCCAATTCTGAATAAATCATACCAATCACTTCAATGACATGATTCTAAAACGAATTAGATCATTCCAAACGATAGGCTTGCTTTGGACCATGCAAAGTTCTCAAACTATCTCAATTTTTCTCTTGATAGGTAAAAATATTGTAAGTATAGTCTCTTTGTGTGAAAGAAATATCTTACTTCCATGTAAAAAACCGTAGTAAAACTACCCTGCCGCAAGCAGCGATCACTAATTGCACTTTTCAATTCTTTTATTTTTAACCAACTCTCCCCAACGAAACGAAAAATTGAATCCAGGGAGATTAAAAAGTTATAAAAACTCGTAAATAAATTTTATGTTGCAGAAGTTACAACCTAAGGAAGCTCTGAACAAGTGTCATTTCGAATCAGAGCGAGAAATCTATTACATTGATTATTAAAGATTCCTCATTACGTTCGGAAGACAAATGCGAGTTATTCAGAGTCTCCTTAAGTATCAATCATACTG
>CAZDYN010000330.1:0-2699 GCA_964509635.1 uncultured Nitrosomonas sp.
GCGGTGATGTGCGGCTTCAAAGTCGTGGAAATTGCCACCGATAAGGAAGGCAATGTCGATCTGGATGCGTTGAAAGCGGCTGTAGGTCCGCAAACGGCCGGGTTGATGCTGACCAATCCGTCCACATTGGGCGTATTTGAGAAAAATGTCGCGGAAATGAGCCGCGTTGTGCACCAGGCCGGTGGCTTGCTGTATTACGACGGCGCTAACCTGAATGCCGTATTGGGTAAAGTGAAGCCGGGCGATATGGGCTTTGATGTGATTCATATCAATTTGCACAAAACATTCTCCACACCGCATGGCGGCGGTGGACCGGGTTCCGCGCCGGTGGGCGTGGCCGAGCGGTTATTGCCGTTTATGCCGATCCCGATTGTCGCCAAGGAAGGCGATACCTATCGCTGGGTGACCGAAAAGGACAAACCGCAATCGATTGGGCGGTTATCCGCGCACATGGGCAACGCCGGTGTGTTGCTGCGTGCCTATATTTATGTTCGCCTGCTGGGCATGCACGGTATGCACCGCATCTCCGAATTTGCCACGCTGAATGCCAATTATCTGATGGCTGAGCTGCGCAAGGCCGGTTTTGAAATTGCCTACCCGACACGCCGCGCCAGCCATGAATTTATTGTCACAATGAAAGATATCAAGGACAAAACCGGTGTGACTGCGATGAATCTGGCTAAGCGTCTGCTGGATAAAGGCTATCATGCGCCGACCACATATTTTCCGATGCTGGTGCCTGAATGCTTGCTGATCGAGCCGGCGGAAACCGAATCCAAGGAAACGCTGGATGCTTTCGTGACATCAATGAAAGAAATCCTGCGCGAAATCGAATTGCAGCCGGATCTGGTGAAAGGCGCGCCGCACACCATGTCAGTACGTAAACTGGATGATGTCAAAGCAGCGCGTGAGCTGGATTTGACCTGGAAACCGGGCGCTTGAAATAGTTGATGGTAGATGTTCATGGCGCGCCTGCCGGGCCATGAACGTAATCAACTTGCTCATTGTTTCCTTAAGGAAAATTCAAGTAACGGTCATTTTCAGCATGGCGGGGAATCAATGCCGCTGATTACACGTATTTCTCTTTGCGTTTGAAGTGACTGCTGTGAATTATCCGGCAATTCCTGAGTCTCTTGAGTCATTTTCCTCCTTTAGATCATTCCTTTTATTCATTCCCATCAGAAACCATGCGCACTTTGATTTGCGGTTCAATTGCTTACGATAATATTATGGTCTTTCAGGATCATTTTAAGAATCACATTCTGCCGGAAAAAATTCATGTATTGAATGTCGCTTTTCTGGTTCCCGAGATGCGCCGAGAATTCGGCGGCTGCGCCGGCAATATCGCTTACAATTTAAAGATGCTGGGCGGCGAACCCGTCATGATGGCCACCGTTGGTGATGACTATGCGCCTTATGCGGCACGGTTCGAGCAATTAAATCTGACCCAGAACCATGTGCGGCATGTTCCCGAGACCTTTACCGCGCAAGCCTTCATCACCACCGATCTGGCGGACAATCAGATCACTGCGTTCCATCCGGGCGCGATGAATTTTTCGCACCTCAACTCCGTACAAGACGCCCGCAATATCCGGCTGGGTATTATCGCGCCGGACGGACGTGATGGTATGATGCAACACGCGCGCGAATTTCATGAGGCCGGTATTCCGTTTGTTTTTGATCCGGGGCAGGGGTTGCCGATGTACAACGGCGAGGAACTGCTGGGCTTCATCGATAAAGCTGATTATATCGCCGTCAACGATTATGAAGGCCAATTGCTGCAAGACCGCACGGGACACAGCCTGGAATCCTTGGCGGATAAAGCCAGGGCGTTGATCGTTACCCTTGGAGCGCAAGGCTCTCTCATCTACGCCGGTGGCAGGAAATTCGAAATTCCCTGCGTCAAGCCCAAAGAAATTGTCGATCCAACCGGCTGCGGCGATGCTTATCGCGCCGGTTTATTGTACGGCATTGTCAATAATCTGGATTGGCAGACCACGGGGCAACTCGGCTCACTGATGGGTTCCCTGAAAATCGCCCAGCGTGGCGGACAGAATCATCAATTTACCCGCGATGAGATTGATCAACATTATTTTGAGAGTTTTGGTTGTCGAATTTTTTAATCAGAAATTTAACCCGAATATTTCATAAATTCACGTTAAATTTCTCTAAAATTCAATAGAGCAAGCATGGTTTTCCATTACAAAAACTCAACCCACACCGGCTGATGATCGGAAGCTTCCGTCGCAGCATCAATGCCATGCGCTTTGAGATGATTTACTAAGCCATCGGTAATAAAGACAAAATCGAAGCATTCCGGGCGATCGACGAAATCAACCGGATGGATGCCGACGGTTGGCGCATGCGGTATGCCGGGATGTAACACCGGCCAGGCATCGTGAAAATTGGGTGTGCCATCGGTGAAGGGTGTGAGAATCTGTGTGCGTTCAGGGGCTGCCGCTGGAAAATTGAGATCGCCGCACAATAATGCTTCCACCGGTCTGGGGAAGACTTCGAAGGTTCCGCCTTGTTCTTCAGGCAGATATTTACGTTGCGACATGCTGCATGCAGCACGATGCAGGCGGCGGATGGCATTGATCTGCATTGCACGCTGGCGTTGTGAGTAATATTCAAGGTGCGTGGTCATGATGCGCAACGGACCGATATCCGTTGTCACGACGGCTTCCACCAGCACCCGC
>CAZDYN010000331.1:0-2685 GCA_964509635.1 uncultured Nitrosomonas sp.
AGGAATTGCTTTCATTGCAGACCGCGGGCCTGAGTCTGGTGGAAAGCATCGAGACTCTGCTGGAGAAAGAGCAGGATGCCGGTAACCGCAAAATCATCCAGAATATCCTGGCGCGGCTTTATGAGGGGATAACCTTCTCGCAGGCACTGGAAGACTTTCCGCAAGCGTTCCCGCCGCTCTATATCGCCACGGTTCGTGCCAGTGAACGTACCGGCGATCTTGCCGAAGCGCTGACGCGATTTATCACCTATCAGACGCAGATGGATTTCGTGCGCAAAAAGCTGGTCGGCGCATCGATATATCCCGTATTGCTGCTGACGATCGGTTTTCTGGTTTCGATCTTTCTGATGGTATTTGTCGTGCCCAAATTCAGTGCCATTTACGACGATATGGGCAGTGATCTGCCCTGGCTTTCATTGCTGCTGATTAAATGGGGGCAGTTCGTGCATGAGCGCGGCTGGGAACTGGCCATTGCGGCCATGCTTGTGCTGATCGCAATAGCCTATACGGTCAGCCGGCCCGCCTTCCGCGCCAGTGCCATGCGGTTATTGTGGCGCATCCCGGCGATTGGGGAACACATGCGCGTTTACCAGCTGGCGCGTTTCTACAAGACACTGGGTATGCTATTGCGCGGCGGCATTCCCGTCACGCAGGCGCTGGAGATGGTCAGCGGCTTGCTGCAGCCGCATTTTCGTCCCAAAGTTGCGGCAGCGGCCAAACATATCCGTGAGGGCAAGACGATTTCCAGTGCGATGGAATCGGAAGGATTAACGACTGCCGTGGGGAACCGTATGCTGCGCGTGGGTGAAAGAACGGGTTTGATGGGCGATATGATGGAACGGATCGGCAATTTCCACGATGAGGAGATTGCCCGCTGGGTTGAATGGACAACCAAGCTGATTGAGCCGCTGTTGATGGCGGTCATCGGTATCGTGATCGGCGGCATTATTATTCTCATGT
Source organism: uncultured Nitrosomonas sp. (assembly GCA_964509635.1). Lineage (GTDB taxonomy): Bacteria > Pseudomonadota > Gammaproteobacteria > Burkholderiales > Nitrosomonadaceae > Nitrosomonas. The sequence goes on from CAZDYN010000331.1 coordinate 961, forward strand.
ACATGCCCATATTTGAATTGGCGGGAAGTATCAATTGACCGAAGCGGCGCTACAAACGGAAGTACGGCAACCGATGGATATCAACCGGCTGGCCGATATCCAGAAGAAGGCACTGAAGCAGAACGTTTCTGTTATTCAGATTATCGAGGAAAGCGGCGAGTATACGCCCGGCGAGCTGATGCAACAGCTTGGCCGGCTCCTGCATATGCCGGTACTGGAAATGAAAGCGATCCACGCCTTAAGTCCGGCTTTCGATGTGTTGCCTTTCGCGGAAGCGATCATGCATGAGTGTGCGTTATTCCGCCGCGAACAAGACTATTTGCTCGCGGTCAGCAATCCATTTTCCGGCAAATTGCGGGCTTGGGCGGAAGATCGTTTTGACCGGGCCGTTGAGTGGCATCTGGTGCACCCGGCTGATTTGAGCGCTTTTTTCACGCAGCAGGAAAAAACCATGCGCGCCATGGACCAGGTATTGCCTGCTGCGGAGCTGGATAAGATGCATAGCGGTATTGAAGATCTTTCGCTAAAAAGCATCAATGAAGGCACCAGCCAAGTGGTGCGGCTGGTGCATTCCACGCTGTATGATGCGCATAAATCCCAGGCCAGCGATATTCACCTGGAAATGGCAACAGGCGCGCTTTCAATAAAATACCGCATCGATGGCGTATTAACCTCGATTGGTGTCATGCAGGGCGCGGATCTGGCCGAGCAGGTCATTTCCCGCATCAAGGTTATGTCCGAGCTGGATATTGCCGAGCGCCGGGTGCCGCAAGACGGCCGGTTCAAAATATCAATCCAGGGACGGGAAATCGACTTCCGTGTTTCCATCATGCCGAGTATTTTCGGCGAAGATGCTGTGTTGCGGATTCTGGATCGGCAGGCGCTGTCCGATCATATCGAAGGGCTGACGTTGAATCAGCTCGGCTTTAATCAGGCAGCCATTGCCACTATCCGCCGCCTGAGTTCGGAACCGTATGGCATGTTGCTGGTCACCGGCCCGACCGGCAGCGGCAAGACGACCTCGCTGTATGCCGCCATCTCTGAAGTGAACAAAGGCAGTGACAAAATCATCACCATCGAAGATCCGATCGAATATCAATTGTCCGGTGTTTTGCAGATACCGGTAAATGAGAAAAAAGGACTGACATTTGCACGCGGTTTGCGCTCAATCCTGCGCCACGATCCCGACAAAATCATGGTGGGTGAGATCCGTGATTCCGAAACCGCGCAGATTGCCATACAGGCTGCATTGACCGGTCATCTGGTATTTACCACCGTGCATGCGAATAACGTGTTTGATGTTCTGGGCCGGTTTTCCCATATGGGTGTCGATCCTTACAGTTTTGTATCCGCTTTGAATGGAATCGTCGCGCAGCGGCTGGTGCGATTGTTATGTACGCACTGCGCGGTGGATGAACGTCCGGATGATGAATTGATAGCGGAATCCGGGATTGCCGCCGATGAAGCCGGTGAATTCAGGTTTCGCAGCGGAAAAGGCTGCGGTCAATGCCGTGGCAGCGGGTACCGGGGAAGAAACGCGATTGCCGAGATCCTGATTCTGAATGATGAAATCCGTGAACTGATCGTGGCGCAGGAACCGATACGGCGTATCAAGGAAGCGGCCAGAAACAATGGCACCCGGTTCCTGCGGGAAGCCGCCCTGGACATGGTCAAGCAGGGATTAACCAGTCTGGAGGAGGCGAATCGTGTCACGATTGTGGCGTG
>CAZDYN010000332.1:0-2450 GCA_964509635.1 uncultured Nitrosomonas sp.
AACATTTTTTGCTCGCGCCTCGTTTTGTTTAAAACTCTGAATTTTTAGAGATGCCCTTAAGTCATTCATATTGCTTCGCTTTGGTGAGAAACTGGAAGATAACGAATTGCATGCATTCATTATCAGATAAAATCCGGCATTCACTTAACTGCACATTGCAGCATTTTATTTTCATTCAATTCGTATTTCATGTCATCACAAAAACAAAGCTCACAGAAAGTTGGTTTTATCTCACTGGGTTGCCCCAAAGCATTGGTGGATTCCGAACAAATTCTAACCCAGCTGCGTGCCGAAGGTTATGAAATTTCGCCTTCGTATGAGGATGCCGATTTGGTCGTGGTTAACACCTGCGGGTTTATTGATAGTGCCGTTGAGGAGTCGCTGGATGCTATCGGCGAAGCGCTGGCCGAGAACGGCAAAGTTATTGTCACAGGCTGTCTGGGTGCAAAAGAAGACGGGGATGTGGTTAAAAAAGCGCATCCGCAGGTGCTGGCCGTTACCGGGCCGCATGCATTGCCGGAAGTGATGTCTGCCATTCATACACACCTGCCTCAGCCGCATGACCCCTATACGAGTCTGATCCCGCCACAGGGAATCCGGTTAACACCGAGACATTACGCCTATATAAAAATATCGGAAGGCTGTAATCACCGCTGTACATTTTGTATTATTCCTTCGATGCGCGGTGATCTGGTCAGCCGGCCGATTCACCAGGTCATGCAGGAAGCCGAACATTTGGTTAATGCCGGAGTCAAGGAATTATTGATCATTTCACAGGATACCAGCGCTTACGGTGTTGACGTGAAATACCGCACCGGCTTTTGGCAGGGCAGGCCGGTTAAAACGCGGTTGACCGAGCTGGCACAGGCATTGGGTACATTGGGCGTTTGGGTGCGATTGCACTATGTTTATCCGTATCCGCATGTGGATGAAGTCATTCCGCTGATGGCCGAAGGCAAAATATTGCCTTATCTGGATGTGCCGCTGCAACATGCGAGTCCGCGTATTCTGAAAGCGATGAAAAGGCCGGCGAATGCAGAGAATAATTTGGCAAGAATTCAGCAATGGCGTCACATCTGTCCGGATATCACATTGCGCAGCACTTTTATAGTAGGTTTCCCGGGTGAAACCGAGGCGGAATTTGAGGAACTGTTAGCCTTCCTGCAGGAAGCGCAACTGGATCGCGTGGGATGCTTCGCCTATTCGGCGGTGGAAGGCGCGGCAGCGAATCAATTACCCGGTGCCGTAGCGGAAGAAATCAAGGAAGACCGCCGCGCGCGTTTCATGCAATTACAGGAAGAAATCAGCCGTCAGCGCTTGGCCGCAAAAGTCGGCGGTAAAATGACAGTGATGGTTGATGAACTCAACGGGAATCAAGTCATTGCGCGAAGCAGCGCGGATGCACCGGAAATTGATGGATTGGTGTATGTGGAAAATGCTGATCGTGTTCAGCCGGGTGATTTTATTGAAGTTGAAATTACTGGTTCGGATACGCATGATTTGTTCGCGGTTGCATTGGCCAACGAAATGTAACCAATTTAATCCGGAGACCGCGCTTTCACGAGGTGAAGAAATCGCAGTGGAGTTTTATACCCCGTTTTCCAGTAAATGAGAATCGGATAATAACCGTTTTGCGGCTATTTTCTGTTCCAGTGTGATTTTACCAAGCCCTAGGAATTGCTGCTGTTCGTCATATAATCGTACTGTGCTTCCTTCCGGCATAGCGCCGATATTTTCCGGACCCGAAACAACGCGCCCCTGCAGCAGATGGGTTGCCGCCGGATGATCCAAGATTATTGCCGGAAATGTGTGCACAAAAGAATCAATGGGTAGCAGGCATTGGTCCCGTGCAACCGAGTCCTTAACCTCAAGGATTGATATAGTGTATGCCTGCGACAAATCAAAACAGTCAATAGCGGTGCGGCGCAGATTAGTCAGATAGGCGCCGCCGCATCCTAATGCCTTGCCAATATCTTCAGCCAGTGTGCGGATATACGTGCCGGTACCGCACCGGATATTTAATTGCAGCTCATTTTCAATCAGTGATTTAATTTTTATTTCATGAATGATTATTTCGCGCGCCTGGCGTTCAATGGCTTCTCCATTTCTTGCATAAAGATATAAAGGCTTGCCCTGATGTTTTAATGCGCTGTACATGGGCGGTACTTGCATGATATTTCCGCAGAAGCGCTTCAGTACCCGTTCACACTCTAATAGGGTTATATTCCGGAGCGCGGTTGCGGTTTGGCGGATTTCGCCTTCCGCATCGCCTGTGGTGCTCAGAAAACCCAGTTTTAATGTGGCTTCATAGGTTTTATGAGCGCCCAAGAGCACTGAAGAAAACTTGGTTGCTTCTCCAAAGCAGATCGGAAGTAATCCGGTGGCCATGGGATCCAGCGTGCCGGTATGTCCGCATTTGGCGGCAGAATAAATTTGTTTCGCAATCTGTA
>CAZDYN010000332.1:2460-2684 GCA_964509635.1 uncultured Nitrosomonas sp.
AGCAGAAAAAACTCGTTTTACGATTTGCACTGCTTTATTGGATGAGATGCCATACGGCTTATCCAATAATAAAACGCCGCTGATATTACGTTTATTTCTTTTAATCAAATTGCCCTGTGGGATTTCTGGGAGTCTGTCGGAATTAAGGCTAATCTACTGCGCCAATGAGATAGTAGCGGTTCATATTTTCTCAATTTCTCGTTGCATAGTCTCGCTATGCGCCT
>CAZDYN010000333.1:0-2680 GCA_964509635.1 uncultured Nitrosomonas sp.
GCGCGAATTCCGTAACCATGCCGGTTCAACCGCGCAAAGTCGCTGCGGGTGGCGGTGATGATTGGGAAGAGTTCTAAAAGTATCAATATGAACGCCGCCCGGTAAACGGGTGGCGTTTTATTCCGCGAGCTTCAGGATTCTCTTCATATCCGCACCCCTGCCTTCGAGCGCATCCCCGATTTTGAGGAGCTGGCCGTCCTTGCCGAAAACGCGAACGACCAGTTCATGTTTATCCCAGTTCAAATCAACCTGGCAGAAGTTGTCATCCTGGCAAAAATTGTAGGCTTTATAGTCCATCCTGAGCTTGCTCAGCGCAAATCTCCTGTTTGAGAGAAAGAATGTGTCATCCTGCTTCTCGGAATCATGTACATATCCTGACGGATCTCCGTCGGAGAATGGAAAGGGCCAGTAAAGCGCCGATGAAGTGATGGCAAAGGCCTTGAGTTTTTCCGCAGCTTCCGATCCTCTGAAACTCAGTTCGGCGACACAGGAACAATGAATGTCGCCGGATACAAACACGACATTCTGAATCTGGTGTTCCACGATCATGTCAAGAAGCCGTCGCCGTGTTGCCGGAAAGGCTTCCCATGAGTCGCTGGCGTTTTTGTGTTTCGGGCTTTTTGTTGTGGTGATGTCATTTGGGACAAATACGCTGGACGTGACGATAAATTTTGGCCGATTTCCATTGTCTCGCTGCTGTTTAACAAGCCAGTTGCACAGATGATCCAGTTGAGACGGATAATGAACCGGATCGACCGATGGACGTCCGAGCATATGGTTGTCCTCGAGCGCATTCTCCACATCGTCGCGATAACGCTGCGTTCTTGTGTCCAGGACAAAGAAAGGGTATCCGCCGCAATCGAAGGTGTAATACAGATGCCGGTCAAAGGTACGCGGCCCATGACTCCATTGGTAGCTCATGTATGCACCCATTGCAAGCTGAAAGAGTGAGCGTGTTTCCGATTTTTTGATGCGGTCTTGCGTCCAGTTATCCTCGATTTCGTGATCGTCCAGAATCATGTAATGCGGCACGCTTTGGAAAAGTTTTCGCAGATTGGGGCTACCGAAAGCCTCGATATAGCGTTCCTGGAATTCCTCGTAAGTATCCGCCCGGCCTATCGGTACCATGCGGTTCAGGAAGTCGGCATAAATCTGGTCGCCGGTCATCAATACAAACCGGACAGGCTGTTTCTCGACCGGATGTTCAATTCGATCCCGCATCGGTCCGAAAATGGCATCCGCTTTTTTGGTTTTGAACAACAGGCCCGGGTAGCGGCACGAGCCGACCAGAAAACTCAATTGCGAAAGCGGTGTTGCCGGGAAGGTGCGGAACTGAGCGGAAGATTCATGCTCGGGTAACGCCATTAATGCCGTGGCCCAGACACTGGGTGGTGGCAGGCATTTGAGCAGAACATCGCTGCCGATGCTTTCATCGTCGTCAAAACCGTCGTCGGCGATCAGCACACCCACGCGAATCCGGTAAGCGGTATCCGGTTTAAGCGGAAAGGGTTCAAAATGATGCCCCAGACCGGCTAATTCTTTCGTAGGCTGTGATAATCCGAAACTGACATCCTGGCCGAGTGTGAAAGAGCCTGTCCGGTCAAATTCGCGCCGCAGACGAAAGTAATGCGTGTGACGGGGGGCGGCATTACCTTGCTCGTCCAGAATGGTTATTACACCGACTGTCCGGCTGTTTGATGAGGGAATAACGCCATCATCATCCGGGGCTCTCGCGCGAATCCAGATGCGCGCGCTGTTTGCTGTGGTATGTCCGATAATCGGACCAAGCCATGGGGAACGCAATTGACTCATTGAATCGCTTCTCTATAAATAGACAAATATAAATTAAATTAGTGAGTTTTTTGGCAGAAAATTTCGATTAATCGTCCGATGAATATACCTTGGTAAAATTTTTGTTGGTATAAAAAGAGTCCGCTAGAAACGCTTTGGGTGAGCGGATTAATTTAAAAATTTTTCTGCTCAATGTTTCTATGCCCAGGTCAGGAAAACAAGATGCCGTAAATTCATGGCAATAATACTTACCAGGGCCTGGTGTGAAGTTGAAATCGTATTCAACCTTGGCATCAGCGCATTTTTTTGCGTGCGCTACCGCCCATTCCTGTCCCCCGTCAGGGCGTAGCACGACAATTCTGTCCGCGCGGCAGAAATCAATCATATCATCCACGGTAGAACCTTCGGCGATTGAATGCACGATCAGGTTATCTCCGATATAAAGACCGCTATGGCTGCATTTACTTTCTCCCTTGGGAATAAAGTATCCATCCAGATAATAATCGTAAGCCCGCATAACAACATCGCCAGGCTCGAGTACTGCCATGATTTCGCGCGTATCCCGCCCTTTTATTTTGAATGAGGTTGGGTGATAAACCATAAATAACGGCCATTTGAATACTTTGATATCGCCGAAGATGGTCAACAAAGCACGTTTGAGTTCATAGAGAGAATTACACATAAACAGTACCTCCTGGGAATTGAAAGTAAGGGCAGCGCAATTAACCCGAATATTTCATAATTGACACGTGCCCTCACTTGCCTTTTGCTTAATAAGAAAGATTTTGCTCAGTCGGGTGTATGAGTCGCTACACCACTCTTTCTCAAAACTTACCTATTAATCAAAATCCTGTGTGATCATCACGCGAATTTATGAAATATTCGGGTT
>CAZDYN010000334.1:0-2674 GCA_964509635.1 uncultured Nitrosomonas sp.
CTGGCACGTACCGCGCGCGTGCAACCGGGAGTCAGAAACCTGGCGATCAGTGAGGCGGCGGCATCGTATGGTTTGTATTATGCGCCGGATCCTTCATCGCAGATTGCCTGTTCGATTGGCGGCAACGTGGCGGAAAATTCGGGAGGGGTGCATTGCCTTAAATATGGTCTTACGGTACATAACATTCTCAAGTTACGCGTATTAACCATCGCGGGAGAATGCCTTGAAATTGGCGGTGAAAGTCTCGACAGCGCAGGATATGATTTGCTCGCATTGATGACGGGCAGTGAAGGCATGCTGGGTATTGTCACGGAAGTTACTGTAAAGCTGATTCCGGTACCTGAGAAGGCGCAACTGGTAATGGCGGCGTTTGATGATGTTCAGAAAGCGGGCAATGCAGTGGCGAATGTTATTGGCGCGGGTATTATTCCCGCCGGTATGGAAATGATGGATAAAATTACTATCCATGCAGTGGAAGAATTTTGTCATGCCGGATATGACCTGGATGCGGAAGCTATTTTATTGTGTGAATCCGATGGCAGCGCCGAGGAAGTGGCGGATGAGATCAGGCGGGTTTATACCATCATGCAGCAAAGTGGCGCGATCAAAATCAGTACTTCACGCAATGAAGCCGAGCGGCTCAGCTTCTGGGCCGGGCGAAAAGCGGCATTTCCGGCAGCGGGCAGGGTTTCGCCGGATTATTACTGTATGGATGGCACTATTCCACGTAAGCATCTGGCGGATGTATTACGCGGAATTGAACAGCTCTCGCAGGAATATGGACTGCGCTGCATGAACGTGTTTCATGCCGGCGATGGTAATCTGCACCCGTTGATTCTGTATGACGCCAACCAGCCGGGTGAATTGGAGAGAACTGAAGAATTTGGCGGTAAAATATTGGAAATGTGTATTCGTGCCGGGGGCACGATTACCGGGGAGCATGGCATAGGAATGGAGAAAATCAATCAGATGTGTTCGCAATTCGGAATGGATGAGCTGGATATGTTTCATGCGGTAAAAGCTGTGTTTGATCCCGCGGGATTGTTAAATCCCGGAAAGGCGGTGCCTAGTCTGCATCGCTGCGCGGAATTGGGGGCCATGCATGTGCACCGGGGGCAGGAAAAATTTGCTGAGTTGCCGCGTTTCTAAAGTTCATGCAAGCTATTATCGATCAATATAAAGCGGCCATTCTTGCGGCGGTTGAAACGAAAATTCCGTTGCGAATAGGTGGCGGCGGTACTAAGCATTTTTATGGTAATCCGTTGCTTGGACAAAACAGCGCATTGCTCGATATGACGCACTATAGCGGTATCGTGGATTACGAACCGACGGAACTGGTCATTACGGCACGCGCCGGTACGCGTTTGACGGATTTGGAAGCCGTGCTTGATCAGCATGGACAAATGCTGGCATTTGAACCGCCTCATTTTGGTGCAACCGCCACATTGGGCGGTTGCATTGCCGCCGGTTTATCCGGTCCGCACCGTGCTGCTGCCGGTAGCGTACGTGATTTTGTGCTGGGTGTGCGCTTGCTCGATGGAAAAGGCAGGGATTTGCGTTTCGGCGGGCAAGTAATGAAGAATGTTGCCGGTTATGATGTCGCGCGGTTGATGGCAGGTTCAATGGGTACATTGGGGGTGTTGCTTGAAGTTTCGCTAAAAGTATTACCCAAACCGGCGGCTGAAATTACGCTGCATATGTCCATGGATGAAGCTGAGGCAATCGAGAAAATGAATCAATGGGCTGGCAAGCCGTTGCCGGTGTCTGCGACTTGCTATGTCGATGGCGGATTGTTTCTCAGACTATCGGGTGCTGAGCCTGCGGTACGCGCGGCGCAGATAAAACTTGGCGGTGAAGAACTGAATGAGGGTGAAATTTTCTGGCAATCGGTGCGCGAGCAAACGCATGCTTTTTTTCAACTGGATAAGCCTTTGTGGCGTTTATCCATTCAATCGATCGCACCGCCTGTGTCATTGCCTGGAAAACTGCTGATGGAATGGAATGGCGGTTTGCGCTGGGTACAGTTTGATGATGGCGTGAATGCGGAAATCATACGCAAGACTGCAAAAGATGCGAAGGGGCATGCCACCTTGTTTCGTTACCAAGAATCACATATCCCTGTGTTTCATCCGTTGACTCCCGGCATGATGAAAATTCACCGTGCACTGAAAGAAAAATTTGATCCTGTGAGGATCCTTAATCCTGGACGGTTGTATCCTGAAATTTAAATGCAAACTAAGCTTGCTGACTTTATAAAAAATTCCCCAGAGGGGCAAGAAGCGGATGCTATTCTGCGTAGTTGTGTGCATTGCGGTTTCTGCTTAGCGACTTGCCCGACGTATCAGATTCTTGGGGATGAACTGGATAGCCCGCGCGGGCGTATTTATCTCATGAAACAGATGATGGAAGGGCAACCGGTCACGCAAAAGACCCAGTTGCATCTGGATCGCTGCCTGACTTGCCGTGCCTGCGAAACGACCTGTCCATCAGGAGTGCGCTATGGCGCATTAGTGGATATCGGTCGTGGTATTGTTGAAAAGCAGGTAAAGCGTAGTCTTCGGTCTGAGATTTTGCGCTATACATTGCGCAAAATTCTACCCAATGCGTTCCTATTCAATTCACTGTTTAGGGCAGGTCAAGCCGTGCGTCCGTTCTTACCGCACAGTCTAAAAAG
>CAZDYN010000335.1:0-2672 GCA_964509635.1 uncultured Nitrosomonas sp.
GAAGTGCGCGGTGCCCCAGCGCTCAAGAAAACCATCATCGCGGAAATTTTATCCCGGCACGCGCTCAAACCGGAAGCGGTGCTGATGATCGGCGATGCCATGGCCGATCTGGAAGGCGCGCAAGCCAACAACACCGCTTTCCTGGGCCGTGTTCACCCCGATGACTCGAATCCTTTTCCAGCCGGCATCAAAACCGTTCCCGATTTGCGCGGGTTAGTCGCATAAGAACGCCTGCTTCCCGATGCAACGCCACACCTTCCCGGATATCGAATCCTTAAGCCGAAGCTTCGCGCAATACGCCGAGACGGCACTGCACAACACACTCAACCGCAAACCGCACGCCACGCTGGCCCTCCCCGGCGGCAATACTCCGCGCCATTACCTGCCTGCGCTGGCAAAATGCGCATTACCGTGGGACCGCATCACCGTCACATTGTCTGATGAGCGCTGGGTTGATGTCGACGATGAACAATCGAACGAGCGTCTGGTGAAACAACACCTGATGAATCGCCTCCCAGCCCATGCACGCTTTGCCGGACTCAAAACCCGGCACGGCAATCCTTTTGCCGCCATTGATGAAATTCACCAGCGCCTCGATAGCTTGCCATTGCCCTTGAGTTTGACGGTATTGGGGCTGGGAGAAGACGGACACATCGCTTCGCTGTTTCCGGGCATGAATCCTGATTCACTTTCCACCCATCACTGCGTCGCCGTTGCACCACCCATCGCACCGTCGCCGCGCATCAGCCTGTCACTGGCGATGCTGGCTAACAGTGAGCGGATCGTGCTGGTGGTTACCGGCAAGAATAAGCGCCGGTTGCTGGATCAATTGAGCGAGCACCCCGATCCGAAATTACCGATTGTTTGGCTATTGCAGCGCACTCAGGCGCCGGTTATGGTTTTTGAAACGGATATGGAAAGATGAGAATTCTTGATTGGCGACCTGATCCCGGCTGCTGTTGCTTTTACCCCGGTTTGCTTTGTTTGATTGCTTGATACATCAGGAGGGTTAAATATGTGGCAGCAATTGAGCTACGAAGATACTGCAAAAAAAATTCGTAACAAATTGCGTTCATACAGCGCGGTGTCTGTGGTGCATCATGCACTCGAATTAACTCAATCTACCCACAAAGAAATTCTTTTAGATGAGCTCCAAAAGCTTCCGTGGATTACGTTTTTACTTGTTAAATTAGTTCTGGAAGATCAAATGATTTCCCTGACTGAAGGAAAATCATGCCCAAAGGATTTGTTTAATTTGTGCCGCCATGAACTTTGGAATGCGGTAAATGTGCCTCCTGATGATGCGAAAGGAAACATATATTTAATGCTTCGTGCGCTTATACAGGCTCAATTGTCATTCCAAAAAAAACCTACCTTAGATTTTCTCCGATGGCCAGCATTAATCGCCCGGTTGAATTCAACTCATCCTGTAAGGTTCCAATTTGAAAAACGAATTGGTATGACACCAGATGAATTTATGTGCATTTGCTATGCAGTATACGCACCTGTCATTAGCGGAAATATGATTATCAACAAAGATTACTTTAGTCCTCTCATGCCAGTTTATGGTGATGCTATTGGATGCTTTATGTCCGAGTTTGCGCGAAACCTTCAGGAGTTACGCTCCGAATTAAGAAAAAACTTGGCAGACCGAATTGCTGCGAGTATTGCAGCTCGCCCTCGATATGAATCATTCGAATTTCCATGGCTATCGAAATATCCTCTATTACGAAGCAATCAGCATAGCTATGTAGTTTGGCACCCACTAATTTTTGCACGAGGCATGGAACAAGCCGTGCATAAAAGACTTTCCGAGGATAAGGAGAATTATGCAAATCATTTTAGTAAAGTATTTGAAAATTATGTTATTGAATTAATCGAAGAAGCTAAGTTGCAGTATCTCAGTGAACAAGAATATAAGCTGGCTGTAGGAAATGATAAGAATGCTGTTGAGGCAATCATTACCCGTGATGGAGCTAATGTGTTTATTGAATCAAAGATGACCGCTTATTCAGAGAAACTTACTCTAAGCGATCTCAAGCCTGTTGTTTGGCCTCAATTGAAACGCGTTAGAGAGGCGATGCAGCAGGGGTGGAAGGTTAGTTCCAGATTGCGCGATGGTGGTTTGCCAAATTGGGATTGTATTAGCCCAAAGGAAGATTTCCTCATCATTGTAACTAGCCAACAAACCAGCTGCGCTACTGGTGAGCACTTTCGGCGAATGTTTAATGAAGACATCTTTGATCCAAAACAATCCAGCCCTAGCAGGCCAACAGCTAAACAGCTGGAAATACTTCCATTGACCAATATTGTCATTGTTTCGATTGAAGAGTTTGAGCACCTAATAGGATGTATTATAAAAAATGAAATTAATTTAGTTTCTTTTTTACGTGAAGTGGCTGAGGCAAATAGCAATCCAAAAACTTCAATAATGTTTATTGATCAAATGTTTAGCTCTAAGACGAAAAAATTTAAACTTCCGCAACTTATTGAAGATACAAATCAGCGTTTGGAAAGCTTATTGAGCAAAGTTTTATCTTCTAAAACATAGGATCTACCATCGCAGCTAACGAGAGAACACAAGCGCACGGACGGGGTCAAGCACGGACGGGGTCAAGTACCGAATCACGAATTCAATACCGGAAACACACACCGCAAGGTCAAAAAAATAA
>CAZDYN010000336.1:0-2638 GCA_964509635.1 uncultured Nitrosomonas sp.
CGGCAGATGGAATCGAGAATACGGATGTCCAGTCCGTAGCCAAGGAAATTGAAACCGGCCTGAATGCGTTGTTGCAGCGCCTGCGGGTCCGGTTCGATGACATGGATGCCGCCGGGTTTGCCGGCGCGGCGGCCTGCTTCAAGTACTTGCGCTATGGCGGCCTGCACATCCGGGTGATTGAGGTCGCCGGGACGTCCCATCGAGCCGGATAAGTCGTAGGGGCCGATGATGTAGGCATCGATGCCGGGAACCGCGAGTATCTGATCAATCGCTCCGACGGCATCAACATGTTCGATCATGACGACGATCACCGCGTTATCTTCCAGCCATTGCCGGTAGGCCTGGAAGCTCGCGCCGTAGCCTTGCGCGCGCGCCAAACCGACACCTCTTTGTCCGCGCGGCGGGTAATACGCGCCGTCCACGGCCGCCTGGGCGTCGGCGGCGGATTTGATCATCGGTACCATGATGCCGGTTGCGCCGGCATCCATGACGCGCTTGATCTGGTCGGGATGATTGGATGTCAGGCGCACGATGGCCGGGCATTGCCTGGCATCCAGCACCTGGATGATGGCTTGCACTTCACCGAGTTCCAGCACGCTGTGTTCCATATCCAGGACCAGCCAGTCAAATCCGGCTGCCGCCATGATTTCGGCAATCGACGGATGTCCCAGCGTAACCCAGGAGCCGATGGTCAATTCCAGCCGGTTCAATTTTGCTTTTAATGACATGACGACGGTTCCTAGTAGCGGGAGAGTAGCGGGTCGGTTTCCATCAGCTTGGCGACACGGGCCAGATCGGCTTCCGTATCGACTGCCTGGGTGTTGAATTCGGTGGGTACCATTTTAACCCGGTAGCCGTGTTCCAGCAGACGCAGCATGTCGATCGATTCCAGTTGTTCCAGCGGCGTCGGTGACAGGCGCGCATATTGCAGCAGCGTGGCGGTGCGGAATGGAATGATGCACACCTGCTTGTACGCGGCGGTATCGGCAAAGCCGGTCTTGGCCAAGGTTGGAATGGGACGGCGCGACATGTACAAGGCGTCGCCTTGCTGGTTCATGACCACCTTGATGGTATTGGCGTCCAGATAATCCGCTTCGTGCTCAATGCAGCGCACCAGATTGACGCATTCCAGCGTTGCATCGTCCCGGAACGGCGCAACGGCGGTATCGATCATGTCCGGGTGCGTCATCGGTTCGTCGCCTTGCACCATGACGACCAGATCGGCGTCCAGCAGCGAAACTGCTTCCGCGACGCGATCACTGGCGCGTTCGTGCGTATCGGCGGTCATAATCACCGGAGCGCCGAAAGCTTCCGCCGCCTGCCGGATTTCTTCATCGCAGGTGGCGATATAGGTGGCGTGCAGTGATTTGCTCATGGCGACACGTTTGTAGATATGTTCGATCATCGGGCGGCCCAGTATTTTTGCGATGGGTTTGCCCGGGAAGCGCGATGAACCCATGCGGGCGGGTATTACAGCGATTGTTTTCATGAAAATATTGTGTTTGAAGTATTGGCACTAAAGTCTTGCGCAAAAGAGCGACGTGCTGATTATCAGGTTTTTCCTCTTTACTGAGCAACACTTATTGTTAAATTTAACGGATTTTTTTGTGCCGTGATTTTATCCCGGGTACGCCGCTGGTAATTGGAGGGTCGCAAGAGTAGAATGGGCGCGCTTTACAGAATCTTCTGTTTAAACTGGAAAAATACTAAAGATGCTGCGTATCCTGAATATTTTTGTCACCGTATCACGGCTATGAAAGCCCTTTTTTTTCTTCGTCACTATAACGACATTGATCATGTCACCCCGGTTATTCACAAATGGATCGGATCCGGCCACCAATGCGATGTGGTGCTGATCGGTTCCACGCAATTCCGTAACGATTTCCGCGTCAAGTATCTGAGCCGGTTGCAGGGTGTGCGCGTGGCGCATATGCGCGAACTGTTTCCGCTGATTGAGTATGTGAAATGGCGTTTGCAGATGCTGATGCTGACGCGCAACGTCCGGCGCATCAAAATTATTGGACGGCTGGCGGAGAAACTGGCTGAACGTTTTGATGAAAAGCAGCGTGAGCCGTTGTGGCGGCATACCGCCGAATTTCTGCTGAAACGATGTTTTGGCGAGGACGGTAAAGGGGTTGTGGCTTTTGATTGGGTCGAACGGAATTCGGTGATTTGTGTCGAATGGGTCGAGTGTGTGATCGCGATGTCCAAGGAAAGAGGGCTGGGTACCGTATCCTTGCCGCATGGCGACAGCCCGCATGCCAGCCAGTTGATCCGCCGCGGTGAAAGGCATGTGAAACCCGATGTCACATTTTCGGCGGCCAGGATTTTTGACCGGGTGGTGGTGCCGAACGAGTTATGCGCCGTGCGTTTCCGCCCGTTTATGGCAGATAATCAACTGGCCGTATTGGGCTCGCCGCGATACTGTGAAGAGTGGTTGAAAATACTTTCCGGATTGATGCCGCCTTCGCCGCTCATCCGTTCGGACAGCCGGCTTAAAATTGTCATGTTTCTGAGGAAAGCCAACTTTACGACATTCTGGGAAGAGGTCGGTGAAGTGGTTCATATGATTGCCGAGTTTCCCGGTGTGGAACTGATCATCAAACCGCATACCCGTAGCGGCTGGAAGCAATCTCTG
>CAZDYN010000337.1:0-2619 GCA_964509635.1 uncultured Nitrosomonas sp.
TATTAATCAAAAGGCAAGTGAGGGCACGTGTCAATTTATGAAATATTCGGGTTAAACCCTTGCAATGAGCGCTTCGCGAATTTTTTACATCCATGACCCCATGTGCAGCTGGTGCTACGCATTCAGCCAGAGCTGGGCGGCGCTGCAACAGGCATTGCCGCGCGATATGGAGATTGTTTATCTCGTCGGCGGACTGGCGCCGGATACCACGGAACCGATGCCGCCCGCGACGCAAAAAATGGTGCAGCAGGCATGGCAACGCATCGAGCAAACCGTCCCCGGCGTTCATTTCAACTGGGATGTCTGGTCACGCAATACGCCGATCCGTGCGACTTATCCGGCTTGCCGGGCCGTTCTGGCGGCCAAAAAGCAACGCGCGGAAGCCGAAGCGGAAATGATACGCGCCATACAGACCGCTTATTATCAACAGGCGAAGAATCCATCACTGCCAGAAACCTTGCAAGCATGCGCTCGCGAGATCGGATTGAACGAAGCGGTTTTTATCGAAGATCTGGGAAGCCCGGCGATGGAAAGTGAATTACAGCATCAGATTCAACTGGCAAGAAGCATGGATGTTTATTCCTATCCGTCTTTGCGGCTGGTGCATCACAATACCGTGTTTCCGATCGCTATTGATTATCTGGATTATCGAGCCATGCTGGATGAGATAAAAACAATCGAATCTGTAGTGATTCAAACTTGATCCGGCAATTTCAGAAATTAATCGCCATTTGTCTGATGATATTGATTGACTAATTCGACCCATTGCGGGCATTTGTTTGAGCCTAAAATGGTTCACCAATAAGGATAAATCTGGGCACTGGAAGAGGTGGCCATTTTATTACCTTAGCTTAAAGCGAGCCGACAACGCCCGCAGGCTCATTTGAGTTCTAATAGTATCGGTACTCGCCAGTTTTAAAGTGGTAGCAACCAGAAGAAAATACGGAAGTAACTACGCCAGTGCTATCAGCTTGAGCGGTAATTTCACATAAACCTGAGACATAATTCCCTTTTACGGCATAACTCCTATCTTGGCTCCAAACGTAATACACTATTCCGTCAGGAAGATTCATGACGCGTGAGGGCGGCTGCTTTTGCAGAACAATGACTTCTGAAATGGTTTTGCCTACCCACTGCCGTGATAGGTCTTGACTGTATTTCTCGTCAGAGATGCTCGCACATCCCGATAACCCTACCGCGAAAAGAATGAACGCATGAATATGTAGCATAGATCCTCTTAGACCCTATATTTTCTTAAGAACGAATAACAAGATTATAGAAAAAGCATTTTTCGGCGAAATCTGTGTTTGCCATTAATTGTCTATGCGCAGTGCTCGTTCACGCGCGAGCTCATGCATGTAGTATGAGGCTAAACCAAACCGGCGGTTTAGTTCTTCAATGTTTCCCGATGCGGAAGTGGCAGCCTTTTTACTCAATGGATCGGTTATCTCCTCTGCATAGGTTCCTAGCATATCCGCAAGCTCTCCCAGTGCCTCATGATCGCCGCGATTGAAGGCCGACCAGAGCATGAGCATTGCTTGCTCGCGATCTTGTGGGCCACCACGACCTTCATATATGAGATGTGCAAGTGCACGAAGAGCCTTAACATGACCCATAGTTGCTGCCTGCTGGAAGTTTGCCCTCGCCAGCGTGGCGGCGGCGGGCGATTGGTCTTGCTTGTAATCGTAGTTCATCCCCTCTCTGAACAGAAGGTCAGCGGGACTTTTAGCTGGTTTGTCTGACATGTTTGCTCCAATCTGAATTACTGTGTAATTCCCCCCGTTCACGTAACACAGGGGACTACAAATACATTTATTCTTGAGAGATGGTATCAAAAAATAATTTGGCTTCCCACCTCAGGTTCAAACTGCCCCTTAACCTATGGAATGGCTGCTTCTGGCCGGAAGCGGGCATTTCAATATGCCAATTATTATCTCATTCAAAAGAAAAAAATTTCTTCAACTTATCCATGAAGCTGTCTGAACTTGCGGTGACCGCCTCTATTTTCACGGCCAGTAAATTTTCCAGGGTTAGCTGATAAATTCGCGACAGTTGTTCGAGGTCGTCGACTTCCACATGCTCATTCAGTTTATGTATGGTGGCATTGCGCGGGCCGAATTCAATGACTTGCGTGCAGATGTCGGCGATAAAGCGGCCATCCGAGGTGCCACCGGAAGTGGAAAGCTGCGGTTCGAGGGTGGTGACTTTGACAATGGCATCGTGCAGGGCGTTGGCCAGCTCGGCTTTGGGCGTGAGAAACGGTTTCCCCGAGAGTTCCCACTGCAATTCATAGTCCAGGCCGTGCCGGTCGAGGATTTCGTGCACGCGGGCCTGGAGCGATTCGACCGTGCTGGCGGTGGAGAAGCGGAAATTGAACAATACATTCAGCGTGCCGGGGATGACGTTGGTGGCGCCTGTGCCGCCATGAATGTTGGAAATATGCCAGGTGGTCGGCGGAAAATATTCATTGCCCTGATCCCATTCGGTTTGCGCCAGTTCCGCAATCGCCGGGGCGGCCAGGTGAATCGGGTTTTTCGCCAGGTGCGGGTAGGCGATATGCCCTTGTACGCCCTTGACGGTCAGATTGCCGGACAGGGAGCCGCGTCGGCCGTTTTTGAT
>CAZDYN010000338.1:0-2608 GCA_964509635.1 uncultured Nitrosomonas sp.
CCCCGCACCCTGTACGGATGATTTCCATTCATATAAGCAGAGCATGAGTCAATAGGCTAAAATATTTGCGTTCCGGTCCGTTAATATCCGCTTAAGTTTAAAACATACTAAATCGAGTACTCAAAAATGCGCTCTATTATTATTGGACTTTCTGTTATATTTTTTTCCTTATCCGTCATTGTCATATTGATGGCTTTGGATATCCCATCCAGCAAAACACTCTCCCAGGACAGCTTGCCGGAAATCGCATTCGCGCCACCTATTGCTACACCTGCTACAGCGCCCGCACCGGCAGCCGATCCTGAATCAGCCGATCTTTTAAATGACTTGGTGGAAGATCAGCATACCAGCCAGATTCCGGTAGAAGACACACAGGAAGCAATCGTCCCGGTTGAAAATCAATCCGCCGCAACAAAAGATATTCCGGAAGATACCCGGATAAAAGATGCTGAAATCCAATCGCGAACCTTGGCAACCTTTGGCGGCAAAATATTTCGCTCCGGACAGGATGTTATCCATGATGTGCCCTATTCGATTATTGAAAACCTAGTTAGGGAAATATCCGCATCACCAGGCAGCCGCATTCTTATCGAAGGTCATACTGACAATATACCAACTGGAAAACTGGACAGTGACAACATGGATCTGTCATACCGCCGTGCCAAAGCCATCGCCAATATACTGATTCTGCATGGTATTCCGAAAGAAAGAATATCGGTTACCGGTTATGGTGATACGCGCCCGGCAGATTCCAACAACACAGAAGAAGGCAGAGCAAAAAATCGCAGAGTTGAAGTAAAACTGATGTCAAAAGAGGGAGCCAATTAATGCACATGTACGCACAGCACTTTAATCTCCATTTACTTCCATTCGAGAATGTACCGGATCCGCTGTTTTTTTACGACCATGGAGATCATGCCCGTATCCGCAAACAAATATCCGGATCCCTGAAAAGCGGACGAGGTTTGATCGTCGTCACTGGCCCCATTGGTTCCGGAAAAACAACCTTGAGCCAGATGATAAAATCCGATTTTCCCGAGAATATCAAACTGATCTGGATGGCCGAGCCACCTGCAAGCAGTTCTGACTTGTATTTATTTCTCGCACAGGAACTTGGAATTCAACCATCATCCTCCGAGAAAACTTTTGTTATGCGGGATATCAGAAATGCACTATTGAAAATCAATGCCGAAGGAAAAAAATGCCTCGTCATCATGGATGAATCTCATCTGATGTCAGAAGATGTGATCAATGGCATCCGTTTGTTGAATAACCTTGAGGAAGGCTCTGTCAAGCTCATTCAGTTGTTACTGCTCGGCCAGGATGAATTAATGGAGAAAATAAACAGACCTGAAATGGCCCCCTTTAAACAACGGATCGCATCGCTGGAAACACAGGGAAAAATGAATGTCGATCGCGTGCTGAAATACATCACGCATCGTATTCAAGTAGCCGGAGGCGCTCCCGGCCTTATCTCAGACACCGGATGGGAAGCGCTTTCGATTGCATTCAGTGCCGGTGGGACACCCCGGACAATCAATTCATTGTGCGACCGGTCATTCAATGTTGCGTATGAGCGCGACAAACCCATCGTTGACGCACAGGATGTCTATGAAGCCACACAAAGAATGGGTTTGATAACCGATGTGTTTCATTACATCATTATGCTCAACAACCAAGAGCGGAAACATCAGGAATCCCATTCAGCAACAGGAAACTCCGCGCCGGAAGCGGCAACATCAGCATCCGAAGCAGAACAATCTCCACCCGCCGGTGCGGAAAAAACAGAGCAAAAAATCAAGGCGGCTGCAAATGAAGCCTCGGGCGCGTCCGAACCCGGAATAGATATATCCAGACAATCCTATGACGATATTGCCAATGCAATCAAAGCAAAATATGAACACAAGAGTTTAAAGACTCCTTCGATACTACTGCTATTGTCGCTAATTACTTTCATGCTCAGTATCTTTTTCTTTTGCCATCGCACCGGTTCGGACGGATTTGTTGATTGCCTGATGGCTTTATTCGGCATCTGATTTTGTGCCCGAACATCTTAACGGTAGCACTCAATCTGGAAAAAACAGCCACTTGGACGGATCTTTCCCTGATAAAAAGTTTATAGTCGATAAACTTAATCGGGTGCTTTTCAATAAATTTCCACTCATAATCCGGATCAATATACAACACCTTGAGAATAATTGACTATTTGCTTATTAATGACCCCGCATTGAATTTTTTGCAGATGGAATTCCAGCTTCCAAATACCTTGGGCAAGTCTCGCCACGGGCAGTCAACCCACATTCGATACAGCATACCTTCTACTGTCATGTGCAGATTGCGCTTGTTATAAATCGCTTCTTGAAGCAGAATTTTCTCCAGCTTCGACCAGAACTCATCATTGAGCATCAACCGGGGCATCGCAAACTCGTTTTATTGGTGGTATAAAAATCCCAATAGTACGAGTTTGTTTCTATCTATGAAACGCTTATCTCAAAACATCAACAGAACCTGATCCGCCTCATTTTGTAACTCGAATTTTTAGAGGTACCCTATAGGGCGCTTCTAAAAATTCAAAGTTCCAAACAAAACGAGGCGCGAGCAAAAAATG
>CAZDYN010000339.1:0-1850 GCA_964509635.1 uncultured Nitrosomonas sp.
CTGCAATTGGATCACTCATACTCATACTATTACCTACTAAATTTATATTAAAGATTTATTTTTAACTTACACAGCATTACTTAAGTATCTTAAAGATCGGCAGTATGTAAAAAAATCACCAACTTGCTTTGATAATTCCGGGTATCTTTCCACTCATAGCGATATCCCTCAATTTACTTCTACCTAATCCGAATTTCGAGTAGACTCCACGAGGTCTACCAGTTAGCGAACATCGATTTCTTAATCTAACAGGACTTGAATCTCTAGGAAGCAGCTGTAGCGCAAGCCTAGCTGAATAATGCTCATCATCACTTAGTGCACTATCATTTATAATCTTGTTTAAGTAAGCTCTTTTTTTAGCAAATTTTTGAACTAATTTTTGTCTTTTTAAATTTCTATTAACGATTGAAAGCTTTGCCATTTTAGTCTCAGTTTTTGAATGGAAAGTTAAAAGCTGTCAATAAAGCTTTTGCTTCAACATCACTTTTTGCAGTTGTAGTTATGGATATATTCATGCCACGTAAAGCATCAATTTTATCATAATCAATTTCAGGAAATATAATTTGCTCTTTTATTCCCATATTATAATTACCTCTTCCATCAAACGCTTTCCCTGAAATCCCTCTAAAATCACGAATCCTAGGAATAGCTACCGTGATTAATCTATCAAGAAATTCGTACATACGTACACGCCTTAATGTAACCATACATCCTATTGGATAATCTTTTCTGACTTTAAATGTCGCTATAGATTTTTTGGCCAAAGTCACAACTGGTTGCTGTCCACAAATTTTTTTCATATCAGAAACTGCATGTTCTACAATTTTCTTGTCGATAGTAGCTTCACCCAAGCCAATATTAAGAGTTATTTTACTTATTGACGGAACCTCCATCACAGATTTATATTTAAATTGCTCTGTCAATTGTTTAATAATTATGCTTTGATAATACTCTTGCAAACGCGCCATCTAATTAAACTCCTATTTATGACTCAATCAAATCGCCAGACGATTTAAATACACGAATTTTGTTATTATCTTCATCGACTAAGAATCCCACTCGATCTGGTTTTTTAGTTGAAAAATTATAAATAGCTACATTAGATATATGAATTGGCATTTCTCGATCTATAATTCCACCTACGCTTCCATTGCTTGGGTTTGGTTTCTGGTGTTTCTTAACAGAGTTAATACCCTGAACCACTAGTCGCTCCAATCCTTTCATGCGCAGAACTGTTCCTCGTTTTCCCTTGTCTTTACCAGCAATAATGATGACATCATCGCCTTTTTTAATCTTTGCCATATTAATTCCTCTCTACTACAAAACTTCGGGTGCAAGGGATACGATTTTCATAAAGCGCGCATTTCGTAATTCTCTAGTCACTGGACCAAATATACGCGTACCAATCGGTTCAAGCTTATTATTTAGTAATACTGCTGCGTTTTCATCAAATTTTAATAATGACCCATCAACACGCCTAACACCTTTAGCAGTTCTTACAACAACTGCGTTATATACTTCACCTTTCTTAACGCGTCCACGTGGTGCAGCATCTTTAATACTGACTTTAATTACATCTCCAATGCCAGCATATTGTCGCTTAGATCCTCCAAGAACTTTAATACACATTAGCGATCGTGCACCTGTATTATCTGCGACCCGTAATATTGATTGCATTTGAATCATTATTTTTTCACTTCTATTATATTAATAAATATGTTAACTTATTTTAAGTGTTTGATGACAAATCATCAGTAATTTCTCTACTACTTTAAGTAAATTTAAAATATCATTTGAAAACAAAAAATATTATTTATATATATAATAATTTTTGTATCAGACCTGTTTGT
>CAZDYN010000339.1:1860-2603 GCA_964509635.1 uncultured Nitrosomonas sp.
TGAACAAAGATAGATATTATTTGACTGCCTATATAGAAAGTAATTTACTAACTCTCCAAGTTTTTGTTTTAGATATGGGCTTACATTCTTCTATCATAACAACATCTCCAATAGCCAGTTCATTTTTTTCATCATGCGCATGATATTTCTTAGATCGAGTGATATATTTTCCATATAAGGGATGCTTCAATCTACGTTCAACAAGAACTGTAACTGTTTTATTCATTTTAGTACTTGTAACTCTTCCGCTCAAAGTACGATTTAACTTTTCATTATTCATCATGATTCATTTTTTTTTGAGTTATAACAGTCTTTACTCTAGCAATATCTCTTTTTATTATTTTTAATTGTTTTGTATTGGAAAGCTGTTGTGTCGCCAATTGCATACGTAAACTAAAATGCGCTTTTAATAAAGCTACAAGCTCCTTATTTAACTCGGGTAATCGCTTTTTTATTAATTCACTTGCTTTCATTGTTATCCGCCAATTTGTCTTATAGTAAACATTGTTTTTATCGGTAACTTAGCTGCCGCAAGTCGAAAGGCTTCTTTTGCTAATTCTTCATTAACGCCATCCATTTCATAAAGGATTTTTCCTGGCTGTATTTCTGCGACATAATATTCAGGATTTCCTTTACCTTTACCCATTCTAACTTCTGCCGGCTTATGCGATATCGGTTTATCAGGGAATATTCGTATCCAAATACGCCCCCCTCTTTTGATATGCCTAGTCATTGCACGCCGT
>CAZDYN010000340.1:0-2600 GCA_964509635.1 uncultured Nitrosomonas sp.
TTGCCAAGGAGGAACGAAAACTCGGAGACATTCTGAAAGGGGCATATACGTATTTCCGTAATGGCGACATATTGCTAGCGAAAGTGACGCCATGCTTCGAGAACGGCAAAGCAGGGGTTGCTGCAGGACTTGTCAACGGTATTGGTCTTGGTTCCAGTGAGTACTATGTTCTTCGACCAAGTGACAAAGTACTTTCGGAAATCATTTACTACTTTGTCACATCGCCACGTTTTAAAGAATACGCAAAACCTAAGATGACTGGCACCGGTGGGCTTCAGCGTGTACCAAAAGATGTTGTTGCTGAGTTTCAAATTCCCCTCCCGCCTCTGGAAGTACAGAAGGAAATCGTAGCGGAGATCGAAGAATATCAAGCTAGGATTGAAATGCTTAAACAAGAAATTACTGAGCAGGAAGAAAAAATTAAAGCCGTCATCAATCGTGTCTGGGGGGAAGCTTCATGAGCAAAGATCTGACCAATTCATCCGTCGACCGGCAGAATATCCTGAATAACCCCTATGCATTGGCTGAAATCGAGAAGGCTGCCGGAATTCAGGGGATTCCATTCGAGGGCAAGACGGTGGTACTCAAGGAGCAGGTAGCGGGTTTCTTTGAAGTCACACCGCGCACGATTGATAATTACATCGAGAAATTCGGCGATGAATTGCGTCAAAACGGGTATGAGGTATTGCGCGGTAACAGACTGAAACAATTAAAATTATCACTCAGCGCCCAATCTGATCACGAAATTGATTTCGTTACCAAAACCACTGCGCTTGGTGTGTTCGATTTCCGCTCCTTTCTCAACCTGGCCATGCTGGTTTCAGAAAGCGAGCGGGCGAAGTTATTGCGTCAGGCAATTCTGGATATTGTCATCGACACCATTAACCAGCGTACCGGCGGCGGGACGAAGTACATTAATCAGCGCGACGAGGATTTTCTGCATTCCGAATTCATCGAGGAAAATTACCGAAAGCAATTCACCGATGCGCTGAAGGATTGCGTGGTGATGGGAAATTTCAAGTACGCGGTTTATACGGACAAGATTTATGTCAGCATTTTCCGCGAGAAGGCGCATGAATACCGTAAGATTTTGAAACTTGAAAGCCAAGATAATGTGCGCGCTACCTTCTATGCGGAAGTGCTTGATCTGATAGCCTCTTATGAAATTGGTTTTGGCGACATGTTGCAGCAGCACGCAAAGCTAAAGGGTCGCAAGCTTTATCCTCAGGAAGTCGATGGTCTATTCAAATCCTTTGAAACCCAGGCACACTGGAAACCTCTGATCGAAAAAGCGCGCATGAAGATGGCCAGCCGTGATCTGGCATTCCGGGATGCGCTGCACTTGCAGCTTAAGGAATATGTAATGCCGTTACAGCGTGAGGATTACGAGCGTTTCCTCGGAGAAAAGAGCAAAGAACTGGCTGACCGGCTGGAAGATGCCAAGGATGTCATGAAGCGCCTGAAGGAGCGGGAATAGTGGTGTTGACCTACTTGACCCTGGGGCAGGCCATCAAGATTCATGCGAAAACGGTAGAAGTGAGTGGTGGCGGTGCACTGGGGCATCTGGATCTTGGCAAACTGGAAAGCGTACTTCAGCACATTCAAGATGATGACTATTACCCAACGTTTGAAGAAAAACTGACACATTTGTTCTTTAGCGCCTGCAAATTTCATTGTTTTCAGGATGGCAATAAACGGATTGCCATTACGCTCAGTGCGCAGATGTTATTGTTCAATGGCTATATGTACTGTGTCAGCAGTTTTCTAAGGGAAATGGAGAATATCAGCTATCACGTCGCCGCCGGAAATATCGACAAAGAATTGCTTCAGGAAATAATTACCGCTTATTTGATGGAAGAGGAAGACAGCGAATCACTTAAGCTGAAGATATTGAATGCTATTTCAGGGTAAACAAGATAATAGTAATTTGGTGTGCAGAAGGTATTTATCTCAATGATCTGTGTCAAATTAAGCCGCTTGAGTTTTTATTGGAATAACCGTCGCTCCGCGCTGAGCAGTCGAAAGCTGTTTTCCCCACCAGTTAAACAACTTGATCCGGTCATCAAAGCGCTCACCCCGGTCACCGGTGCGGGCAACTTCGTTGTCATGTGCATGATCCAGGGCAAGCTCCACTACATCGCGTGCAAAGCCATTATCGCGCGCCAAGGTAGAAAATGCGCTGCGCCAGCCGTGCGGACTGTGCTTGCCATGCAGCCCCAAGGTTAGCCTTTGTACCTCGCTCCATTACCGCTCCGCCAGAAGCTTGCTACGCCATCAAACGCTCGCCGTTCGCAGGCTGTGCTGGTGCAGTGGCAGCCTGAACGTGCAGTGCCGTTAAAGCGTTGTCAATGCATGGGCTCGCGCTACGCTGCTCCTTTCCCGCTCACCTGCCACGGTTCCCGTGTCCGCCCCAGGTGGCTCCCTGAAATAATGCGGGAAATCAGCAATGAGGAAAAAAACAGCCGTGGCAAACGATGTTTATAGTATAAAATTAAACTTGATCGTGGATTAAGAAGACTGGAAAGTATGCGGGTAACTTTACGGGTAACAAAAAACCGCATCAGCCATACATTGAGCATTGATGCGGTTATTGAGCTATT
>CAZDYN010000341.1:0-2597 GCA_964509635.1 uncultured Nitrosomonas sp.
CCTGTGGCGCGAGACTCTCAACTTTGACATCATTCGTGCCATCATTGAAGTCGGCCAGTGGAATCAGTGCGCTCCCATCACCCCGTCCACCAGCAACATAGTCAGTTCCAACAGGGCCACTGGGGAATGGAACGGGTGGGAGGTAAATACTCGGATCCGCAGCCGCGAAATTGAGGGTATAAGCACCAGCCGCATCTGTAAACAGCGCTGTCGCCACTTCGTCATCAGATGTACCAATCGCACCATCTGCACCGGCGCCTGTTGCGGTCAACAGGAAGGTTTCATTCAAGGAGTCATCCGGATCGACAAACCAGAAGGTTTGCACAATACCGCTGACATTATTCTGGTCTGTATTCCCGTTGTCCGTGACAGTCCAGGGATCATGTCCTGAGCCGGTATTATTACCCGGCTCATCGTCGCTGGTGCCAAAAACTCCATCAAGACCCGCAGTGATATGCTGAACTTGAAATCTGATGGTGGAACCCGGATAAAATCCGTCTGCCGTAATGATGGCGGTTTCACCCGGAGCATAATCCAATTTATCAGTTATAACAGTAGCCGTTATGATGCTCCTTCGCTTTTAAATTTTTAAAACCAGAAAAATCTTACAAACCATTCATTAAGAACCAGCATACTCAACAAATCTTCCTACTTATCAACCTTCCCTAACAAAACGCCCCGCCGCAAGCAGCGGGGAATTGAGTTCATAGAAATTAAAGCCTATTTTTCTTGAGACTATCACAAGTAAAAAATCATTACTCAAATCAGATGCCCCTAAAATCATACGTTTTAAGCAAATAATATCCCGATACGATTCTAAAAATATCCCGGCAATTGATGACACATATCATCTGTATCTGCTGTTTACCAAGCGGCTATTGAATCTATCTTCCCGGAAGACTCTTCTCTCCAAGTTAATTCATAGCGGATTCAACTTTGAGAATCAACGAACAGAATCTATAATAAAAAATAACTTATGATTGCAAGTAATATCTTACATATCGCAAATCAAAATATAAATAAGGATTTTGCTTATTTTTGGAGATTTTTACCGGGGTGAAAACTTTTAAATCGCTCTCTTTCAGCAGTGCAGGAGTTTGCTGTCAACCATATGATCAGGTTCACTCAGTGGCTTCTGGCGTTTACCTGCTGCAGAAAGTTAGCCCTGCCTGCCAGCATAAACCCGGTTTGAGCGAGGTTGATTAAGCTGGATACTATGATTATCTGAGACGAATGGTTGTTTTATTTAAGGAAGCCCTGAACAAGTGTCATTTCGAACCAGAGCGAGAAATCTATTACATTGATTATCAAAGATTCCTCACCACGTTCGGAATGACAATGCAAGTTATTCAGAGTCTCCTTAAATTCTGAATGAACTCAAGAACTCGTAACACCGGCTCAGCCTGATACCACTCGTTTTATGCAGAAGATTTTAGCTTTGTTGCTGACAACTTATTGCTTCAGAGCATGAAGATAAGCTGACATTTCGATAATAAAGGGATATTCACTGCTCCAAACGAAATCAAACCCTGAACCGCACCTGCACATCACTGACATAAGGCAGCGATGAAACCAGGCGCTTGAGTTCCTGCACCAAACGCTTCGCTTCGCGGATGTCTTGCAGGATCCCGATGGGCAGGTCCAGTTGCACATCGATTCCACCGGACAGATAATGCAGCGTCACCGCTTCCACGTCTTCTGCCGGCAATTGCGGCCAGCGTTGTTTGAGTTCTTCGATGACTTGCTCGCGCGGCGGCAGATCGTTGCAGGGCGAGCCGGTTTCGTCATTCTCCGGATCGATATGCACGGTCACATCGGTGACTTCATCAATCTGCCCGATCAAGCGCCGTCGCACGGCATCGCCGATTTGGTGGCCTTCCGACACGCTCAGGCGGGGATCAACCTGGATATGCACATCGACAAAAGCATTGCCGGCGCTTTTGCGGGTTCTGAGCGTATGGTGCGAACGCACGCCATTCACTGCGTGTATATGTTCACGTATTGCCATGACTTTTTCCGGTTCGAGCGCGGTGTCAATCAGTTCGCGCGTGCTGGAACGCACCAGATCAAAACCGATTTTGGCGATCATGGCAGCCACCACCACTGCCGCCACGGCATCCAGGTAAGGATGGCCCAGCATGACACCGGCAATGCTGATCATCACCACGATGGATGAAAAGGCATCGGAACGGCTGTGCCAGGCGTTTGCCATCAGCATTTCCGAACGCAGCCGCCGGGCAGCGGCCATCGTGTAGCGGTAAATCCATTCTTTGGAAATCACGGACGCCAAAGCAACCAGTCCCGCGGCCACACTGAACTCCAGCAGCACATCCGGTTCGTTGAGCCGTTGAATCGCTCCGTATGCAATACCGATTCCAATACCAGCCAATACCATTCCAAGACTGACCGTTGCCAGCGTTTCAATCCGTCCGTGGCCGTATGGATGAGTTTCATCGGCTTCCTGATGGGAATGTTTGGCGGCATACAGCACCATGAAATCGGTCAGCAAATCCGAGAAGGAATGAATGCCGTCGGCAATCAATGCCTGAGAATTGGCCAGCCAGCCCACCAGGATTTTTGCAACACCCAGGATAAAA
>CAZDYN010000342.1:0-2560 GCA_964509635.1 uncultured Nitrosomonas sp.
CATTTTTTGCTCGCGCCTCGTTTTGTTTAAAACTTTGAATTTTTAGAGACGCCCTAAAGTTTTTTGCAGTCCTGCTGGTATATTCTGTTTAGATGTGTTTGATCGAAATACCTATTTGGGGGATTTTCCAGAAATGGATTGCTAAATTAATTCCTTTTGCATCCGATATCACTTTGACTTGTGCACATCGCGGTTCGTACACAGGTATTTTTTAATCTACAAAAACTGAAGCGCATTTTTTCGAGCATCAGTATTTGTTTTTGATAAAGGAGATATCATGAAACAATTGGTTCTAATTGTAGCGCTGTTATTCTTGTTTACAGGCGCCGCATTCGCGGCTGTCAATATTAATACAGCTTCGCAATCCGAGCTTGAATCCTTGCAAGGGATCGGCCCTGCTAAAGCAAAAGCGATCATTGAGTACCGTGAAAAAAATGGCGCGTTTGCAGCGATAGATGATTTGGCAAAGGTTGATGGAGTCGGTCCCGGTATTCTCAAACAAATTCGTGATGCGGTTACAGTTGCAGCGGAACAAAGTGCAGAGGCTCCTCCGGTCAAGCAGGAGTAGTGTTTTTGTTGTAAAAGATAAAAACCCCCTCTGACGTAAATTCAGAGGGGGTTTTTATTTGATTGTCCGTAATGTTTCAATGCAGGTGGCTTGTGCGATAATCAACGCATATCCGTTATAAAGTTGAATTCATGTATAAAACGATTGAGTATTTTGTTGGAAATACACCTTTAGTCAGACTCAAGCGTCTGCTCGGAACGACCAGTAATGTCATACTTGCCAAGCTGGAAGGTAATAATCCGGCCGGTTCGGTAAAAGACCGGCCGGCATTGTCGATGATTTCGCATGCCCAGAAACGCGGCGAAATTAAACCGGGTGATACCTTGATCGAAGCAACCAGCGGCAATACCGGTATTGCGTTAGCGATGGCCGCGGCCATTATGGGTTATCGCATGGTCTTGGTCATGCCGGAGAATCTGAGTATCGAGCGACGGCAATCCATGAGTGCATACGGCGCAAAAATTATTCTGACTCCCAAAAGCGGCGGAATGGAACAAGCGCGCGATCTGGCGCAGCAGATGCGCGATGAAGGGCGGGGAATTATTCTGGATCAATTTGCCAATCCGGATAATCCGCTGGCGCATTATGAAGGCACTGCGCCTGAAATCTGGCGGGATACGCAAGGGAAAGTCACCCATTTCGTCAGCAGCATGGGAACTACGGGAACGATTATGGGGTGTTCCCGTTTTTTTAAGGAGCAGCATGCACCGGTTAAGGTGATTGGCGTGCAACCGGAAGAAGGCGCGCAGATTCCGGGTATCCGTAAGTGGTCGCCGGCTTATTTGCCGAAAATATTTGATGCGGCACGAGTGGATGAGATGATCTATGTTTCGCAGCATGAAGCGGAAGACATGACGCGGCGTCTGGCATGCGAAGAGGGGATTTTTGCCGGTATTTCATCCGGCGGCGCTTTGGCAGCGGCATTACGGTTATCCGCCCAGGTAGAAAATGCAGTGATTGTATTTGTTGTGTGTGATCGCGGTGATCGTTATTTGTCTACCGGGATTTTTCCGGCTTAGACAGGGTTTGCCGGCCTGGAATATCATCGCAAATCAGATCTCCGGAACGGAATGCTAAACAATAACTTTTCCCTTCCCATTCGTGTCTATTATCAGGATACTGATGCGGGCGGGGTGGTCTATCATTCAACCTACTTGAATTTCATGGAACGGGCACGCTATGAGTGGCTCAGAGCATTGGGTTTTAATATGAATGCATTGATGCAATTCCACAAAATTCTGTTTATGGTGCGGTCAATTGAAATTGAATATTTCAAGCCTGCCCTACTGGATGATCTGTTAAATGTGACGGTAACGGTTACCGGAATCGGCAGAAGCCGTATTACGGTATTTCAGGAAATTATATGCAATCATGTCAAATTAGTGAGCGCCACGATTCATGTGGTGTGTGTCGGTGCAGAAACGCTCAAGCCTGTGCGTATTCCTGCACCATTACGTGAGAAAATTGGGAAATTCGCATGAGCACAACCGTAACACAAGATATGTCATTTCTTCATCTGATCACCAGCGCCAGTGTGCTGGTACAACTGGTGATGCTGATTCTGGTAATGATTTCACTTTTATCCTGGTGGTATATTTTTCGTAAGTTGTTTGTTATCCGCAGCGAGATAAAAAAAACCGATGATTTTGAGGATACTTTCTGGCGTGGCGCCGATTTGAATGCGTTGTATCAACGCACGACAAGTTCGCGCTATGCCCCGGGTAGTCTGGAGCGCATTTTTGCCGCCGGTTTTGGTGAATTCAACAAGCATCCGGCCGGGTCTGATCTTGATGCGGTAATGGAAAGCACCCGCAGAGCCATGCGCGCCACCTATCAACGGGAAATGGATTATCTGGAATCCCATTTGTCCTTTCTGGCTACCGTGGGATCAGTCAGCCCCTATATTGGTTTGCTGGGTACCGTATGGGGAATTATGAACTCCTTTCGCAGTTTATCCAGCGTGACGCAAGCGACCATTGCTCATGTTGCACC
>CAZDYN010000343.1:0-2548 GCA_964509635.1 uncultured Nitrosomonas sp.
ATGCTTGCATTGGCAATAGGGTTAGTTCCGTCGGTTACCGTAAACTGTACGCTGTTTCAAGGTGAAACGCCTAAGGATGTGGCGGAGTTTCTGGACTATGCAATGGAGTTAGGCGTTGAAGCGGCTACGATCGCGCCAGGGTTCAGTTACGAGAAAGCGCCGCAGCAGGATGTTTTTATCAAAAGCCAGGATACCAAGATATTATTTCGCGGTATTTTTGAATTAGGCAAAAAATTAAAGCGCAAATGGCGGTTGAATCATTCTGCGCTTTACTTGGATTATCTCGCGGGTAATCAGGATTATAAATGTACGCCATGGGGTAATCCGACCCGCAATGTATTCGGCTGGCAGAAGCCCTGTTACTTATTGTCGGATGAAGGTTATGCAAAGACCTTTAAAGAACTGCTTGAGGATACGCCATGGGAAAAATACGGCACAGCCAATAATCCCAAATGTGCGCAATGCATGGCACACTGCGGGTATGAAGCAACTGCTGTGGAAGATACGCTCCAGCATCCATGGAAAGCATTGGTAACTTCTCTAAAAGGCCCCAGAACGACGGGGCCAATGGTAGCTGAGCCGACGCCAAAATGGGCAACTGGAGAAAATAAAACACCCAAGAAGCTTTCCGATATACCGGTGACACTGATTAACAAATAAGCAGGTAACAGCTCTGCCGGATACCGAGGCAGGTTTATAGAATTTGCTATGAAGTAAGAGTGATGGCGGTATTAGTATTATATGTCTCTGTTTTTGGTGTTTTATGCTGGTGCTCGGTGATGCTTTTCCCGTGGCGCCCTTGGAGCACGCATGAAAAAATAGAAGCGCCAGTAACCGAAGTTCCTGATGGAGCGCTGAGTGATGTGACCGTATTAATTCCGGCGCGCAATGAAGGTCCATATATCGGCCATACACTCAATGGTGTCAGGGTTCAAGGTAAAAATATCCGCATCATTGTGATAGATGATCAATCCACCGATGATACTGCTGAACAGGCCAAGCGTTACGGTGCGCAGGTGCTGTCCGGTACCGCGCCCCCCGCAGGCTGGAGCGGGAAATTGTGGGCGCTGGAACAGGGATTGCGCGAGGTTGGAACACCCTATACATTGCTGCTGGATGCCGATATTGAATTGGCTCCGGGAATCATCGCGGAGTTACAGCGGAAAGCGCGTACTGAGAATCTGGCGCTGGTATCACTGATGGCTGAGCCGCCTATGGAGAATTTCATAGAGCGCTTACTGATGCCTGCGTTTATATTTTTCTTTAAGTTATTGTATCCTTTTGAATTGGCAAATAAACCAGGATCGCGTATTGCCGCCGCCGCTGGCGGATGTATTTTGGTGGAAACGCAAGCATTACGTACAACGGGTGCATTTGCCAATTTGCATCATGCGTTGATTGATGATTGCACTTTAGCCGCGCATATTAAACGTACAGGCTTGCGTACTTTTATCGGACTCAGTCATGCGGCACGCAGTCACCGTGGTTACCAGGCACTAAAGCCGATTTGGGAAATGGTGGCGCGGACGGCTTTTACACAATTAAGATACTCGGTGATTTTGCTCGCCATCTGCACGGTGATCATGACTGCCATGTTCTGGGCGGCACCCCTTGCAGCGTTGTTCTTGTCCGCGCCGGAAGTTTATGTGATCAGTGCGCTGGCATGGATGGCTATGTTTTTTACGTATACGCCAACTTTAATTTATTACCGGCGTTCTCCGCTGTGGGGTTTTGCATTGCCCATTATTGGCACTTTATATCTTGCCATGACGTGGACATCGGCGCTGCGGTACTGGCGGGGAGAACGCGCTTGTTGGAAAGATCGACGCTATGAAAGTAAAACAAACAATTAAAACAATTGGATTGATCGTTTGGTGTCTGCTATGCATGATACCGGTTTCCACGGTGTCGAGTTCATCCGATACAGAATCTGAGAATCCGGAGCAAGTGATACACCAGCTACAATCATCTTTACTTCAAGTCATGCGTGAAGGTGAAAAATTAGGTTATGAAGGGCGCTTCAAATTTCTGCAACCCGTAATTGACCGGTCGCATGATATCGATCTGATTATCAAGACAATTCTGGGTTCCACTTATTGGTCGCAATTGGATAACACACAACAGGACCTGATTGTTGAGACTTTCCGTCAGCTCAGCATTGCTACATATGCCGGGCGGTTTAATCAGTATGAAGGGGAGCAGTTTCAGATTATCGAGCACCGCGCCCTGCCGCGCGAACAAGTACTGGTGCGCAGCCAATTGACTAAATCGGATGGCGGTAAAGTGAATTTTGATTATGTGTTGCATCAAACAGAAGGGCGCTGGCGCATTGCCAATATTCTGTTTGATGGCGTGAGCGATCTTGCGATTAAACGCGGAGAGTATCGCGCCATCTTGCAACGGGATGGTTTCCAGGCGCTGATTGAAATGCTTAAGGAAAAAATTATTCTGGCTCAACAGAATCAATAAATGGGCGTCTCTAAAAATTCAAATTTTTAAACAAAACGAGGCGCGAGCAAAAAATGTTGACGCAGCATATAATTGATAT
>CAZDYN010000344.1:0-2537 GCA_964509635.1 uncultured Nitrosomonas sp.
TGACACATGCTGCATCTTACTTTGCGTCAATTAAAAGTGTTTGAGTCGGTTGCCCGGCACTTGAGTTATTCACGTGCTGCTGATGAGCTTCA
Source organism: uncultured Nitrosomonas sp. (assembly GCA_964509635.1). GTDB lineage: Bacteria > Pseudomonadota > Gammaproteobacteria > Burkholderiales > Nitrosomonadaceae > Nitrosomonas. The sequence continues at coordinate 93 of CAZDYN010000344.1, forward strand.
CTTAACCCAACCTGCTGTTTCCATGCAAATTAAGCAATTGGAAGACAATATAAGTCTTCCGTTATTTGAGCAATTGGGGAAACGAATTTATCTGACCGAAGCGGGGCGCGAGTTATATCAATATAGCCGTTCCATTTCCCAGCAATTATCGGATATGGAAGTTGCACTGGATGAGTTGAAAGGGATGGAGCGGGGCAAACTGAATATTTCGGTGGTTACGACGGCCAATTATTTTGCGCCTCATTTACTGGCCAAGTTTTGTCAACGCTATCCTAATGTAACTGTCAGTTTAAACGTTTCCAACCGGGAAACGGTGCTGAAACAATTGGCGGACAATTTGATCGATCTCGCTATCATGGGCCAGCCGCCCGAGAATCTCGATATCGATAGCGAATCTTTTATGGAAAACCCATTGGTCGTTGTGGCGCCGCCGGATCATCCATTGTGTTCTGAAAAACATATTCCGGTTAAGCGGTTAGCCACGGAAATTTTCTTGGTGCGTGAATCGGGCTCTGGAACACGCGGCGCCATGGAGCGTTTTTTTGCCGAGCATAAAATCAAAATCAATAAAGGCATGGAAACGGATACCACTGAAGCCATCAAGCAAGCAGTGCAAGCTGGCATGGGACTGGGTATCATGTCGCAGCATACTGCGGAATTGGAGCTGGAAACAAAACGTTTGAAAATTCTTGATGTACAAGGTTTTCCAATTATCCGTTATTGGCACGTCGTCAATAGAAAAAATAAACGCCTATCCGGTGTTGCCAATGCTTTTAGAGAGTTCTTATTAAAAGAAGCTGCAAAATTGATGGCCAAATCAAAAAAATAAAAATGCCTGTGATAAAAGTCACAATATTTGTTTAATAAAGTATGTAAGAATAGTCTTACGCAATATCATTATCAAATGAAATATGACTAATCCACAGAATTCAGAAGAAAACTTAATAAATACGGATCATTCCACTCAGCCGGGGGCTTATATTGCTTGTGGTTTGCTCATGTTAATAATATTGGCGATAGATTCTGTCACACCACTCGGTATTGCTATTGGAGTTTTCTACTTATTTGTTGTATTAATTTCATTAAGATCTTCCGAAAAGCGTTTTACCCTGCTTGTCACTGCAATTTGCACTGTACTGGTCGCGGTTGGAGCATGGATATCTTCACCGGGCACGGCTCCGCATGATCTAATTCTTGCAAATCGTGCACTATCAATGCTGGCCATTTGGGTTACTGCGATTTTGGCATTAAATCAGCAAGACAGAACCGATGAATTACATCGAGAGCGGTTAAAAAACTTGCAGTCGATCAAAGAAGTGGAAATGCGGGAGGAAAAATTAAAAACATTGAAAGCGACGATGAGGACAGTACAGGACATCATTGGTAATTTTCTGAATAACCTGCATTTCTTTAAACTTGAGATAGATAAAAATAAAACACTATCCCTTGAATCGGTTAATAAACTGAATGCACTAATACAGGATACATCGCAGCGCATAAACAAGCTCGGTGATCTGGAAGAAATTCGCGAAAAAAGAATGGCGGGTGACACCATAGGTATCGATTATGAACATTCCGATGAAGGCAAGAATATAACAAAATAAGATGAAAAGTTTTCACCGATTTCTGCGGGAAAATCAACGCATCGCTACGTACCAGATGATTGAAAGGACCCATACTCACAACGCAGGTCTTTCAGTTAAGGAATCGAAGATTAAAAAATCCAGAAATAAGATCCAATTCTCCTCTGAATTTTTTTCTACAATTGCCAATAATATATATTATCAACTGTGATACTTTTTGAAGCCGCATGAATAGGGCTTGCTGGTGCAAGTGTCAAAATGGAAATGACAATTGCGGCCGCTGTCACACTGGCAGCACGCGAAAAACAGCTTTCAAAAATCTTTCTTTTTCTCTCGTCTTTCTCAGTAACTAAGTTACTTGCCGCGATAACTTTCAGCGGATCTTCCTCGATGTAATCAGCCAAGACTATGCACATGTCAGTTGATAATCCATTTTTTCCAGATTTTACAAGTCTTATATAACTTGCTGAAACACCTAGCATTTTTGCTAGTTCTATTTGTTTTCCAGCTTTCTTTTCTGCTTGTTCTATGTAGTTTCTCATTTGCATAGTTCATTTCTCCTATTGACAGCAAGGATTTACTTGCTTATTCTTGGCAAGCAATTACTTGCTGTATGACGATTCAACAATCATATAGTTCAGATTCCCGCAAGTCAAATAGGGGTTATTCATGCGACACATTAAAAACAGTTATTTCAGAGCTCTTTTTCTTGTCACCAGTGGCGGGAAGCTTCCCGAATATTCCGATTTATGGCGCTGCTACCATCCAACAGCGTTAATGCTGGATAGCGATTATTGTTTGTTTGCTGATTCTGGCCGGTTTGAGCCGACGACAACGGAGGAGGCGATAACCGGCCAAGGCA
>CAZDYN010000345.1:0-2506 GCA_964509635.1 uncultured Nitrosomonas sp.
TGCAAGCAGAATATAGCAATCCTGCTATTCTACCAAAAAACCAAGCGGTAATCGCCTCAACGTGTTAATGACAACCAGCCAAGCAGTGCAAGTGAAGCTGATCAGAGAACCTGACAGAATAGATCGCACAACTGTATTTCCATTTTTCTTTTTAACCGGTTTGCATCATAACAATACATTTTTATAAATCAAAATAATATTATATTAGATATATATAACCATTTATTATTAGCAGGTGTAATCTATGAAACTCCAGCAACTTCGCTATCTGTGTGAAGCCGCCCATCAGGATATGAATCTATCCAAAGCGGCGAAAAATCTGCATACCTCTCAACCCGCCATCAGCAAGCAGATCCAGATGCTTGAAGAGGAACTCGGTGTCGATATTTTTCTGCGCAATGGCAAGCGCATTGTAAAGATAACCCCGCCCGGACAGCTGATCATACAAACCGCCATCAGAATGCTCCGCGACGCCGATAATCTAAAAAAAATCGCGCAGGAATTCAGCAACGAGGCGGGCGGCACACTGACCATCGCCACCACTCATACACAGGCACGCTACTCTTTACCGCTTGTGATCAAACGCTTTACCGCACGGTATCCTAAAGTCAAACTCATTCTGCGGCAAGGCAGCCCGATGCAAATTGCCGCCCTGGTCACCTCGGGCGAAGCGGATATTGCGATCGCAACCGAAGCAATCGAGCAATTTCAGGAGCTCGTCATGCTGCCATGCTATGAATGGAACCGGTGCATCATCGTGCCGCCCAAACATCCGCTGTTGAAACTGAAGAAACTCACGCTGGAAGCGATCAATCAATATCCCATCATTACTTACGATTTTGCTTTTACCGGCCGCTCAAAAATCAATCAGGCATTTGCAAGCCACGGACTGGAACCGAATGTAGTGTTGACCGCAATCGATTCCGACGTGATTAAAACCTATGTGGAGCTGGGATTGGGTGTCGGCATACTGGCCAACATGGCATTTGATGCCAAACGCGACAAGCATCTCAGATCCATCGACGCCAGCCATCTGTTCGAATCCAGCACGACGCGCATCGGTATCAGCCGCAACAGTTATATACGCGGTTATATTTTTGATTTTATCGAAATGTTTGCGCCGCATCTCGATCACGCCAGTATTCAAGCCAAACTGGAAAGCAGCAAATCCGGCAGCGCTGAGAGTGCAAATTGATTCTCATTGAAATTAAAAGTACTATCAGCTTCGGAGCTCGTTCAGCAGCAAACGCAAACGCCCAATTATTTAATGAGGTCAAACCATGAAAAAGATCCTTAGCTTGTTATTGGCATCACTCATCCTGGTCATCATTGCTCTCGGTTCCGGCGCTTATAATATGGCGGCCACGGAAAAGCACTGGGCCATCACGGAAAAGATCATCGAATGGGTGCGTGAAAGCTCCATCGAAGCGCGCGCCAAGGATTTGGAAGTCCCTCCCTTGGATGATGCGGAACGGTTGCTGAAAGGCGCCGGACACTACCGCGCCATGTGCACGGCTTGCCACCTCGCCCCCGGCCTGGAACCCACCGAACTTTCTATCGGTTTGTACCCGCAAGCACCGGTATTTCATCAACATGAACCGGTAAGCGATCAGGGCAAAAAACTGGAGCGCGCCAGAGCATACTTCTGGGTGATAAAAAACGGCTTGAAAATGACCGCCATGCCGGCATGGGGGCTAAGTCACGATGATGATGCAGTCTGGGCGATGACTGCTTTTGTTCTCAAAATGAGCCATATGACACCTGAGCAATATGAAGATCTCATCAACTCAGCCCAAAATCACGCGCATGATCATGAACACACTGATCACTCGCATGAACAGTAATAAGCAATACCCGGAGTGATTGCGCTCCCGCTTGGCAAACGATCAGAGTCAATCACTTTAATTCCGCCAGTGATCGCCCGGAATCTTATCGCAAGCTACTGCAACGCAAACTATCAGATCGGCACCGGTTCCGGGCCGATTATCCTGCGGATCGATCAATACTCGGAGCCGTTGGCGCGATTTCTGGCCGCGTCCCGGCAACCCTGCGGCGCGATCATCAGTGCATGCAACCCGTACAGTCAGCTATTGGGCAATGAAGCAAATCAGGCGGCGCATGAATCCCTCAGAAATTTCCTGCAACGTCACGCTCATCCGGTAATTGAAAGCATAAACACGGACCCGGCCGGAAAATGGCCCGCCGAGAAAAGTTTTCTCATCACCGGACTGAGTTTGAATGCCGCCCGGTCATTGGGACAGCAATTGAATCAGAATGCCATTGTATGGATCGGGAATGATGCCATTCCCCGTTTAATCCTACTGCGCTGAAAGCAAGAAAAGCGGGAGAAGGAACGCATATTTTCTCGACTTTAAGGCGCACAACGAGACCATGCGACGGAAAAATTGAGAAAATATGAACCGTTATCCCATCAGCGCGGCAGATCAGCCTTAACAGGCCGTTGAAAAACCCGGTACTTTCAGCCTGAATTCTTGTTTTTAAAAAG